>DATHEW010000142.1:0-2373 GCA_035318425.1 Candidatus Acidiferrum sp.
ATGCAGTGAGTGGCGCGCGCGAGTCCGCGACGCCACCTCGTCCGCGACGAAGCGCCTGACGATTCGCGGCGAGCGGTCCCTGACCTTGGCGGTTTTTGCCAAAGGCAACAGGCGTGGCTGAAGCGACGCGCTCCTGCGACGGCTGTTCCGAGATAAAGTCGAGTCCGAGTTCAACTTCTTCCGAACTCGGTGTCCGCTGGTAGATGGTCTGATACAAAAACCGAATCCGTTGTTCATCGCTCGCAAGCGCCGAGAAATCCGAACGCGACACGAGATGCTTGGCGGATTCCACGACCAACGGGTTGTTCATGAAGAACAGCGCCTGCTGTGGAACCGTCGTCTGGTGACGCTTCCCATTCGTCATGTCCGGGTTTGCGAAATCAAAATTCACCAGCGTATCCGCCGGGTTCTGGCGATCGAGAAAGCCATAGACCGATCGCCGATTCGAGTACGGCTCTTTGAACAAATCCACAGGCCGTCCATAGATCTGCGTGTCCAGCGTGCCGCCAATGGCGAGCAACGAATCACGCACCGACTCGAACTCCAACCTTCGAATGTTGGCTCGCCAGAGCAATCGATTGTTCGGGTCGATCTGCGCGTAACGCGGATTGTTCGCGCTGCTCTGCTGATACACCGCCGACATCATGATCTGCTTGTGGATCTTCTTGATGCTCCACCCGTTGTTGATGAATTGCATCGAAAGATAATCTAGCAACTCGGGATGACTTGGCGCTTCGGACATGGTGCCAAAGTCGTCGGGCGTGGAAACAAATCCTTCGCCGAAATGGTGCTGCCAGATGCGATTGATCATCACACGCGGCGTGAGTGGATTGTTTTTGTTCGCGATGGAACCAGCGAGTTCGAGCCGGCCGCTGCCGTTCTTGAACTCAGGACGATTCGGTCCCGCGATCACTTCCAGGAAACGGCGCGGCACGCTTGGCCCTTTGTTCTCCGCTTCACCACGAATGAACACAGGCGAGTCCTTCGGTTTTGGCGAATCTTCGAGCACCATGGCTCGCGCTGGCGCGCCGGAATGCGTCATCTCAAGCTGTGCCGTCCTGCCGACATTTTGGCGAATCTCCTTTTGCAGCTCCCGGATTGCTTGTGGATCACGCTTGCGTCGGAGAGCGATGAAGCGTGTTTCGAGGCCCTGCTTCTCCCGATACAACGCCATCCGCTTCTCGTAGTAATCCTTGTAGTCAGCATCCTGCGCGATGTTCTCGATGATCGGCTCGATGTCCGGTTCGCGCGAACTCGCGAAGATGCCGTGCAGCGAATAATAATCCATCTGCGAAATGGGATCGAACTTATGATCGTGGCAACGCGCGCACGAAACCGTCAGCCCGAGAAAACCTTTTGTCACCACGTCGATGCGATCGTTGATGATGTCATGCTGCATTCCCTGGAACCGCTCACCGAGCGTCAGGAATCCGAGCGCCGCGAGGTTGCTCTTGTTTTGCGAACTGGTGCTGAGCTTGTCCGCCGCGATCTGTTCCGCGATGAACACGTTGTAAGGCTTATCCTCGTTGAAGCTGCGAATGACGTAATCGCGATACGTCCATGCGAATGGATAATTCGGGTCTTCGCGCTGGCGTCGAATCTCGCCCTTCGTATCGGCGTAACGCGCCGTATCGAGCCAGTGCCGGCCCCAACGCTCACCATAGCGCGGCGACGCGAGCAGATGATCGATGACGCGCTCCCACGCGTTCGGGGAAGTGTCTTTCACGAATGCCTCGACCTCAACCGGCGTTGGCGGAAGTCCGATCAAATCAAAGTAAGCGCGCCGAATGAGCGTTTGCTTGTCGGCGAGCGGGCTTGGCGCCAGCGCTTTTTCTTCCAGCCCGGCCACGATGAAATTGTCGATCGGCGTCCGGATCCACGCACTCTGCTTCACCATTGGCGGCTCGCTTTTCTTCAACGGTTGCCACGCCCAATGCTTCACGCTCGGATCCTTCCATTCTTTCTGCGCCGCCGTTGGCGTGCGAGGATCGGGCGCACCCATCTTCACCCACGCAGCGAGATCGTTGATCTGTTGTTCGGTGAGTTTTTTATCCTTGGGCGGCATTTGCAGATCGGGATCTGTGTAACGAACCGCTTTGATCAACAAGCTCTTCTCTGGATCACCCGGAACAATCACCGCGCCGGAATCGCCGCCCTTCAACACACCTTCGCGCGAATCGAGCAGCAGCCCCGCTTTCACCTTCTCCGCTGAAGTGCTGTGGCATTTGTAGCAATTGTTCGCGAGCACCGGGCGAACCTTGCTCTCGAAGAATTCGATCTGCGCCTTGGTGGGCTCGGCGGCATTAACCGCGGCGGCGCCGAGCAGGCTGAGAAAGATCCCGATGCGCTTCACGATAAAATCCCCTTCACCAC
>DATHEW010000143.1:0-2446 GCA_035318425.1 Candidatus Acidiferrum sp.
ACCATTTCATCTGGGGCGGCGTTTCGCGCATCTCGCCGGAAGCCCCGGTACCTATCGTCGAGTTCAGTCACGAGAGCTACATGCCGGGTGGCGCGGCGAACGTGGCGCGGAATCTTTCTGCGCTGAAATGTCCCAGCGAACTGTTCAGCGTGACGGGGCGTGATAGCGCGGCAGCGCAATTGAAGAAGTTGCTCGCGCAACAAAATGTCTCGTGCACCGGCATCGTTTCATCGAGTGGACGCCATACCACGATCAAGTCGCGCATTGTGGCACATCAGCAGCAAGTCGTGCGCGTCGATCGCGAGACGAAGAAGGAACTCGATGCGCGTGAAGCACGCGAGTTGTTGCGCTCGATCACGGAACAACTTACCTCCGCCACCGCTGTCATCGTCGGCGACTATGGCAAGGGCGTGGTGACGCAATCATTGCTCAATGACTTGAAAGAGATTTGTCGCGCGCGCGGTGTGTGGCTCAGCCTTGATCCGAAGCCGGTGCATCACTTGAACCTCGCGGCGCTGTCGCTGATCACACCAAACCGCAAGGAGGCATTCGAGCTCGCCGGTGTTTCGGATGGATCGCGTCACGCGAATCCGCTTGAGGACAAGGGGCTGATGATGGTCGCAGATCGTTTGCTCAACGAACTGCGACCCGCCGTGCTGTTGGTCACGCTTGGCGATCAGGGAATGCTGCTCTGCCAGCGCGGACAAAAGGCGTTTCACATCCCGACGGTGGCGCAGGAGGTTTTCGACGTGTCCGGCGCGGGCGACACGGTGATTGCTTCATTCACGCTGGCGATTGCGGCGGGCGCATCGCCGATCGAGGCGGCGATCTTTTCCAATCACGCGGCGGGAGTGGTCGTTGGAAAAGTCGGCACCGCCATCGTTACGCCTGAGGAATTGCTGGCCAGCTTCGAACGCGAGTGAAAATTACACCTGAAGTCATTCGCGCCATGAAAGCACGCGGCGAAAAAATCGCATCGCTCACTGCGTACGATTACCCGATGACGCGCCTGCTCGATGAATGCGGCGTGCCGTTGCTGCTCGTCGGTGATTCCGTCGGCATGGTCGTGCTGGGGTATCCTGACACCACACACGTGACGATGGATGAAATGGTGCATCACACGCGCGCCGCGTCTCGCGCGAAACCGAATGCGCTGCTCGCGGCGGACCTTCCTTTCAACAGCTACGACACACCGGACCAAGCTGTGGCGAATTCACACCGGTTACTCGCGGCCGGTGCAGACGCGGTGAAGGCTGAAGGTGGCCGCGCGATCATTGAAGCCGTTCGCGCGATCACGCGAGCAGGCATTCCATTCATTGGTCATCTCGGCATGTTGCCGCAGCATGTGTTGGAGGAAGGCGGCTATCGCAAGAAAGGCCGCACCGATGCCGAACGCATCCGCTTGATCGAAGACGCGCGGGAACTGGAGAGCGCCGGCGCGTTCGCCATCGTGTTGGAGTTGGTCATCCCTGAAGTCGCCGCCGAGATTTCCCGCGCGATTTCCATTCCCACGATCGGAATCGGCTCAGGCGCTGAGTGCGACGGACAAATCCTCGTGACACATGATCTGCTCGGCACGTTTCCATGGTTCACGCCGAAGTTCGTGACACCGAAGGTGAATGCCGGAGAACAGTTTCGCGTGGCCGTGCGCAGTTGGTGCGCGGAGCTCTGAGCCATGAATAAACTCACCCACATCGATGCCTCGGGCGCGGCCAGCATGGTGGACGTTTCCGCGAAGCCGCTCATGCAACGTCATGCGATTGCGCGCGGCGAGATTCATCTGCAACGCGCCACTCTCGATCTCATTGGGGCAAACCAGATCGCCAAAGGCAATGTTCTCGCTACAGCACGTCTGGCCGGGATCATGGCGGCGAAGAAGACGGGCGACTTGATCCCGCTTTGCCATCCGCTGCCGATCACGCATTGCGAAGTTCAGTTCGAGACGCCGACATCGAGAGATCGGATCGTGATCACCGCGAGCGCGAGCATCATCGCGCAGACTGGAGTTGAGATGGAAGCGCTGACGGCCGTGTCGATCGCCGCACTCACGATCTACGACATGTGCAAGGCCGTGGACAAAATGATGCGCATCACGGACGTCGCTCTCATTTCCAAAACGAAAACACCTCTGCCTCCTGCATGAAACTCAACGTCGGCATCATCACCATTTCGGATCGCGCCTCGCGCGGCGAATACGACGATCTGGGCGGACCCGCGTTGAAGACGGCGGCAGAAGGCTACGGATGGCAAGTCACCGCCGACGCACTGGTGCCGGATGAAAAGCGTGACATCCAACGCGCCATCCGCGAGCAGATCGCGCGCGGCTGCCAATTGATTTTCACGACGGGCGGGACCGGAGTTTCATTGCGCGACGTGACGCCCGAGGCGGTGCGCGAGATCGCCGTTCGTGAGTTGCCGGGCTTCGGTGAAGTGATGCGCATCGAGT
>DATHEW010000144.1:0-3114 GCA_035318425.1 Candidatus Acidiferrum sp.
AAGACACCGCGGGATTTTTTCGCGATGAAATCAAATCGACTGGCGCTGAGCGCGTGGTGATGGCGGGCTATTCGCTGGGCGGGTTCGCCGCGATGCTCTACGGAACTTTGATCAATGCAAATGAAGTGCAGGCGTTCTCACCGCAGACGTTCGTGTCACTGCGACAACGCATCCGCCATGGCGATCACCGATGGAATCGTTACGCGCTGAAGCTGCCGCTGAGCACGCCCATGCGCTTTCGCGACCTGCGGTCCACGCTCATGAAGTCCCGTGCGACGACGCAACATCATGTTCATTTCGCTCAGGATTCCCGGCTCGATATTCTTCACGCGAAGCATGTGGAAGGATTGCCGAACATCACGCTTCATTCGCACGCGGAGGGAAGACATCGCCTCGTGACGGCGTTGCGTGATTCAGGCATTTTAATGCAAATCTTTCAACGCTCCGTGTCGGTTACAAAGTGACCGGCGGCTCGCGGCGATGAAATCGCCGATACATCGCATTCGCATTGGTCCGCACGCGACGCCAGGTCGGGCCTTCGCTTGCGAGAACTTCGCGCAGTTTTGTTTCACGATAGAACGAGAGGAAGCGCAGCACGTCTCTTCGCGTGACGCCGGCATCCATTGCCGAGAACAGAAGTCCACCGAGATCCTTGACCAACCATCGTTCCGGCACGAAGCGCCGCCGTTGCACGCGATGAAGATCGATGAGGAACAATCCCAAGTCATCGCCCGCACGCCACGCGCTCCAGTCGCGATCACGGACGAGAAAGTGGCAGAGATAAAAATCGCGATGGTTCATCCCCGCTCCATGCAACTTCCGCGCGAGCGTCGCGATCTGACGAATCAAAGCTCGCTTGAGCAACACTCGTCGCGATGCAGCCAACGCCTGCCACTTCACGACCAGTTCTTCGAGCGACAACATCCCCTCGATCGCATCGGTGATGACGAACGATTCCAGCTTCGCGGGATTCGTTCCGCGCGATCCTCGCCCGGCGATATGCATCGTCGAGATTTCGGCAGCGCGCACGGCTTCGATCGCAAGCCACTCGGTGCGCGCGCTGACGATGGGCAATCGCAGCGACAAGAGGTTCTTGAAAATTTCGCCCCAGCCACAGCCGCGTTGCGCCTTGATGAAGTAACGGCGATCGCTCACCTGAAACTCGACGGTGCGCCGGTTGCGCACTTCGCGATGCACCTTTCCCGGCATCTTCAGCAAATGATCGAACGCGCCATTCGCCGGCATGGCGCGCAACAGTTCTGGACTGAGTTCGATCACGTCGAAAGTGGAAGGCTTCCGACGCGTGTTGGCAAGCTGCGCAGGCGGGAGGCTGGCACGGTGATGGCAGGCGAGACGGCGGCTCCACTATTGCCTTTGCGCTCCCGGACCCAACTGTTAGAAACCGCGCGCACATGGGTTCCACGTTGAAGATCGGGTTTCTTGGCGCGGGCAAGATGGCCTCGGCGCTCGCCAAAGGGTTCGTTGCTTCCAATCTTGTCTCCCCGGATCAACTCATCGCTAGTGATGTTTTCGACGACGCCCGTTCGGCTTTCGCCAAAGATCTCAACGCTACCACGACGGCGTCGAATGCCGACGTGCTGCGCTTCGCCAGAGTGCTGATTCTCGCGGTGAAGCCCGATCAGGTTGCAGCGGTGTTGAGCGAAATCAAACCGCACTTCACGCCGCAGCATTTGCTCATCTCCATCGCCGCGGGAGTAACGCTGACGAAAATGGAAGCGGCGCTTCCGGACAATGCACGCGTGATCCGTGTGATGCCGAACACGCCGGCGCTCGTCGGTGCGGGCGCGAGCGGTTATGCGCTTGGCCGCGCCGCGACGAAAGACGACGGCGCTTTGGCGCAACAGCTTTTGTCGGCCGTTGGCATAGCGTTCGCCGTGAAGGAATCCCTGCTCGACGCGGTGACTGGCTTGAGCGGCAGCGGACCGGCCTATGCGTTCGCGATGATCGAAGCGCTGAGCGATGGTGGCGTCGCCGCTGGTTTGCCGCGCGATATTTCCACACGCCTTGCCGCGCAAACATTGCTCGGCGCTGCGAAAATGGTTTTGGAAACCGGCATGCATCCCGGCGCATTGAAGGATGCCGTGACGAGTCCCGGCGGCACGACAATCGAAGGTCTGCACGAGTTGGAGAAATGCGGCGTGCGTGGCGCGTTAATCAATGCCGTGCGCGCCGCCGCCGATAAATCGAAACGACTCGGGCAGTAACAACCATGATTCCGCCCTCGCCCGCGCAATCGCGCATCCTTTGGTTTGCCGCGACGTTTTTCGCCGTCGGCGTCATCCTCGCGCTAATTGTTGGGATCGTTTGGGGATTGGGAAAAGTGCTTCACCTCTTCTCGCCAGTGCTCTGGCCGCTTGCGATCGCGGCGGTGATCGCTTACCTGCTCGATCCCGTGGTCGATCTGCTGGAGCATCGCCGTGTTCCGCGGAATCGAGCCATCGTCCTCGTCTTCGCTGTCGCCGCATGCGTCATGCTGGCCATCGCCGGTGCGATCATTCCGCGCCTGATTGTCGAGACGCGTGAACTCGGCTCAAGGATTCCCGACTACGCCACTGAATTGCAGCACCGCGCGACCAACTGGATCGAGAACTCACGCTGGCGCTGGGAACAATTCATGCCGGATCGGGCGACAACTCCACCGGGCACCAATGCTCCGGGAACAGACGTCGTTCCATCGACTCCAGCGGCTGAACCCCCACTTGATCGGCAGATGATTGCTGCTTCCTTCTCGTGGCTGAAGTCGGCGGGGCCTGCCATTGGCGGTTGGATCGTGGCGCAAGTCTCACGTGTGGCGGCATGGTTCGGCCTGCTCGCCGGTATCGTGCTCGTGCCAGTTTATTGCTTTTATTTTCTCAAGGAGAAGGCGGGCATCCAGCGCAACTGGACGAACTACCTGCCCGTTCACGAATCGAAGTTAAAAGACGAAGTCGTGTTTGTCCTCACCTCGATCAACGACTACTTGATCGTTTTCTTTCGCGGCCAGGTGCTTGTCGCCGCGTGCAACGGAGTGCTCTACACGATTGGCTTCTTCGCCGTCGGGCTGAACTACGCGTTGCTGCTCGGATTAATCGCCGGTGCGCTCAGCATCATTCC
>DATHEW010000145.1:0-2912 GCA_035318425.1 Candidatus Acidiferrum sp.
CAGCGGCGGCATCACGAACGTGTTCGTGAACCAACGCACCAACGGCGGCACATGGTTTCCGCTTGGCACGTTCGCTTTCGATGCCGGCGCGGGCGCGAGCCTCACCGTCTCGAACGTCGGCGCGAATGGATTTGTCATCGCTGATGCCGCGCTCTGGTTGCCGCCCGCGTCTTCGCTGAAAGCCGTGGAAGTCTTCGCCGCCGATCCGGTTGCCAGTGAAAACACCGGCGACAAAGCAACCGTCACTTTCTGGCGCTCCGGCGATGTCGCGGGCGACCTTGCCGTATCGTACACTGTTTCCGGCACAGCGACGCCGGGCACCGATTTCAGCGGGACGTTCAGCTCGATCAGGATTCCCGCCGGCCAGGTCGCGGCGTCGCTGCAAATCACGTCATCGCTGGACACAAATGTCGAAGGCGCGGAAACGATCATTATCACCATCGCCACGAACGCCGCTTACACCATCGGCGCGCTGAGTAATGTGATGGTCACGCTGCTTGATGAATCATTCGATGGCTGGCGCGCGACGAACTTCACTCCCGCGCAGCTTGCCGATCCGCAGGTCAGCGGCGAAGGCGCTGATGCAGACAACGACGGCGTGAACAACCTCGCCGAGTTCCTTGCTGGCACCAATCCGAACAGCACCAGCTTCGCGGACGATCTTTCCATCGAGACGGCGGGAACGAACGTCACACTCACGCTTTGGCGGCATCGCGACGCCGCGAATATCGCGCTTACGCTGGAAAGCTCGACCAATCTGACCAACTGGATCGCCGCCGCCGAGCAGGTGCAGCAGCCTGCAATTGTTCGCAGTGCACCGTACGAAACGCTGCGTTACCTCGTGTCCACATCGTCCTTGCCTGCGCGCTTCTGGCGGATGCGTCTCGCACAGCCGCGTCCGTTGCCACTGCCGGTGGAGGCTGCGTTCTTGTTCTCCTTCGACACGTTGCTGAATGGGAATGGCTTGTATGACGGCAACGTAACGGCGAACAGCGGGTTCTCCGGCGCTCCGGTGTTCACGCGCAGCGGAACGATCATCAACACTGCCGGCGGAGGCGGCGCGAACTTCACGGATTATCGCAACACGAATTGGATGGGCAGCGGAGGAAGCAATCCGCCGGGACATTCCAGCGGATGGAATCCCGGCAGCTCTGGCAATTCCTTCAGTCTCACGTTCTCGACGCTTGGCTTTGGATCGATCGACGTGCGATTTGATATTCGATCGGCCGCCGGTGGCGCGGGCGCAACGCCGCCGACCCAGTTCAACTCGTTCACGTTTGACGTGGGCAATGGTCCGCAGACGGTGCCCGCCGCGAATCTCGCGATCACAGCGAACAACGCGTTCAACACGTGGAGCATCGATTTGTCGTCGTGGATCGAATTGGAGAACCAACCTTCGGTGACGCTCACGTGGACGTTCGATGATCTTGCCAACAAGCCGAGCCCGCTCGAAAGCGTGCGTGTGGATAACATTCAGGTCAGAGCAACGATAGTTCCCTGACGTGCTCCCGGCACCTTGCCGGGTTAGAGTCGTTCTGAAGGAAAGGACCGGCCACTCGCCGGTTACGTTTGAATCAAGCGAGGTCGGTGTCCTCACCGCGCCGCGACGTTGCCAATCAACAATACTCGCCGAATCAGAAGTCGAACTGGTCGATGTTGTCTTTGTTGAAGATGAACGGGACGCCGAGAAGGATGTTGTCGCCTTCGATCTTCACCTCACCGGCGCGCTTGGAATTGAAGCTCGTCGCACCGGCCTTCAGTTCACCTTTCGCGACCGCGACCGCAGCTTCGATCGTGAGGTAGCCGAGGTCCTGCACTTTCCAGAGAATCACGGAATCGGTCACGCCTTCCTTCACGTAGCGCTTGTTCTCATTGGGCAAGCCGAGCCCGATCACTTTTACTTTGCCGATCTTGCCGGCTTGCTTCACCGCTTCCGCCGCGCCGGGAACCGCCGGCGAGCAAATGTTCATGAGCAATTTCACATTCGGGTTCGCGTTCATGATCGCAGTTGCTTCAGCGAACGCTTTCTCCTTCAAGTCATCGCACGGGCGCAAGGCAGCGCGCTTGATGTTCGGATATTTCTCCGCGTTGCGCTTCTCGATCGCCTTCTGCCATTCGATCATGTTCCCGGCGGTGAGGCTCGCGGTGATGATCGCGTACTCGCCGTCCTTTCCCATCAGTCGCGCCGCCTCGTCCATGAGCGTGTTGCCGATGCCTTCGGGCGTGGCCTGGTTCACGAAGAAGCTGCGCGCGTCGGGCAGCGCATCGGCATCGTAGGTCACGACTTTGATTCCCTTCTGCTGCGCTTTGCGCAACGCCGTGGAAATGCCTTCACGGTTCTCGCACGCGGCGGCGATGACATTCACGCCGCGCGTGATCCACGTCTCGACGATTTCGTTTTGCTTCGCGGGATCCGGCTCGGTGGGGCCGTCGTAAAGCAGTTTCACGTTCAAGTCTTTCGCCGCCTGCTCGGCGCCTTGCCGCGCTGCGATGAAGTAAGCATTGCCCTTGCTCTTGGGCATGAAAGCAATGGTGAGCGGTTTGCCCGTGCCGCCGCCACCGCCGGTCTGGGTGCCGCTGCCCGACGGCGTCGGTTCCGAGGGTTTGCAACCGATAACTGCGAGGCACAATCCGATAGAAAACAGGGTCCGGTTCATTTGATTTGTTTAGCACGGTATGCCCTTTGACATGGCTCAAAGCCAGTCCTTCTTCCACCGCGCGATCGTTCGATCGACGGCAGTGACATTGCCGCATCCTCGTAAGCCGAAGACCCTGTTGAATTCAATCCCGCATTGCTCAGGGTGTCGCTGTCACGTTGTCGAACACCGCGGTACAGAGCACTCCATCGATGTGACTGGTGACACCGAGTCCGATATATGCCGTGGATCCGATGCTGATCGTCTTGGCGCCAA
>DATHEW010000146.1:0-4158 GCA_035318425.1 Candidatus Acidiferrum sp.
CCACCGACGACACAGCCTCTCGTTTTGAACTGCCGGACGACCGCCCGTCCGCCAACTTCCGCGCGGGATTGCGCTTTGGAGGCAAGGAACCAGTGCTCTTCCCGGCGCTGGCGATGGAACTCGCGATCTGGGTCGAGTCGCTCCACCGCGGTAACTCCGATTCCTATGGGTTTGGAGACGACCGTGAGGTGAACAGCAGCGCGCAGCTCTTCTACGGCAACGCGTTCCTGGCTTATACTTTTGCTCGCGGCGACAACTTGAGCATCAGCATAACTGGAGGAACGAGCGCGAACGCGGACCGCTTCAGCGCTTACCGCCTCGGCGGCGTGCTGCCGCTGGTCGCCGAATATCCACTCGTGATTCCCGGCTACTTTTACCAGGAAATCAGCGCTGATCGGTTCACGTTGTTCAACGGCCGTTACGCCTTCGCGTTAGACGAGGATAAGCAATGGCAAATCACTCCGATGGCCGCCACGGCCGTCGTGGATTACATCGACGATCACAATCAATCGGGAGACTGGCACTCAGGCGTGGGTGGCGGGGTCGCGTATCGCTCCGCAAGCGAAACGTGGAAGGCAGCGATCACGTATGGCTACGGCATCGATGCGATCCGGGGGGAAGGTCGCGGTGCCCATGTCGTTGGCTTGAGCGTGCAGTTCGATCTCGAGAAGTGGCTCTACAAACGACAAAGCAAACCGTTTTGGTGGGAATAGTCGTCTGGACCCTCTCCGCTCACGGGCCATGTCTTTCCTGTTTCCGCCGTCCCGGTCAGGTTAACTGACCGGGATTTTTCTTACCGCTCGTCGAAAATTCGAGGACGATTACTTCCCAGCTTTTTGTCGAGCCCACCGCGCCCGCACCGCTTCGGCGATCCGCTTGCGCGCTTCCGGACTCATAGTCCGCTTGGCCTTCGCTGGCTTTGATGTTCCAGCTTTCGCGGAAGGAGCAGCATCCGTAGCGAGAGGAGAGAATTTTCCATCGACCCGCTTGAAGTGTTTTTTGCCTTCGGGGCCGTAGAGATAAGAGCCCACGGATTTTATCGGATCGCTGCTCTCAAATTGATGACCCGCTTTGCGGACTGCGTTTACGATTTCACGAACGCTCAAAGGCTGCTGGCGCGAGACTTCCGCCATGCGCTGCCGAAGTGACATGGTGTTACCGCCTTTGCCCGGTTTGCGACCCCCCTTGGATCGCACGGCGACAGGATGCCCCGATACTTTCGTTGAAGCAGGAACTGAAGATGCAATAGAAGCGCCTCCTCGCACTTGAGCTAAAGCACGGTCAATCTCATTGATCCTTTGTTGATGTTGCTGACGTTCACGCTCTAGCTGCTGGAACAGCGAGAGCACCTCTTGAATAATATTACGTTCCTTTGGCATACAGTGATCAGCGGAAAATCAGGGACGCCAGCAACGGAAGCAAGCCTACGTTTTAGGCTGTCCTTTGGATTGTCTCCGGGAACAAAAGAAGTTCGATGCTAATTCGCCTCGCTGCACAAAGCCGTTCGATTGAACCCGCCGCGTGAAGCCGACGCGTGCTGATGAACGGCGTTAACCAATTCGACAATCCACTTTACCTGGAAAATCGTTACTCAAGAGCTGGGATGGCACCCTCAGCTACGAGTCATGGCGTGAGCAGAACACATGGCCCCGGCTGATCGAAGTCTAACTGCCTTGAAAAGGCCTGTTCTTGAATGGGCTGCTATCCCTTGACCGACGCCTGCACCCGAACGATAGTCCGCGCGTTCCGCTTGGATGGGGGCGTACTGGTTTCGACCATGAAGATGCGCCAGAGGCGGCATGCCGAGGATGGTTCGTTGGCCTCGTAAAACATCGAACCAAAAAATAAAAGCTAACGAAGAATTGGCTCTCGCGGCCTAAGTGCCACGACGTTCTCACCGCACACCTGCTCAGGTGAAGAACGCTGCAGCAGGTTAGGCAGACAACGGAGACAGCGCGTTGTTTTGCCGAAATAAATCCATGCTGGCTACGCGGTGGGTCTCGCGCTCGGGCGCTATCTCACTGCCGACAACTCTCCCCGAGCTAAGCATGTAGTCGCGGCTGGTAATTCTACTTGGGACCCGGGTTCAACTCCCGGCGCCTCCACCATTTTGCGCGCTTCCCTGGCGCGCGCTGAATCGCGGAGCACCAACTCCTTCTGCGCGGAGATCCAGGTTTTCACGCGTCCTTCAAACATTCGGCTTCGGTCGGGAAACAGCGCGGCAAGATTGTTTGCTTCGCCCGGGTCGCGTTCCACATCGAACAAATTGGCGCGGCCGGACTCGAATTCATAAACGAACTTCCAGCGCGCCTCCCGCAAGCCGACCAGACGCGTCGCGTAATCCGTGAAGAACAACGCTGTGTCCGGTTGAACATTCAAGAGCGAAACTCCTTGATACACGGCGGGAATTTCATGGCCGACCAGATCGAGGATTGTCGGCGCGATGTCGATGACGCTGGCGAGGTGTGACACGCGTTTTTCCGTCGTGAGGCCGGGCGCGAACACGACCAACGGAACGCGGATGTTCTCTTCGTAGAGATGAAGCGTGTGACCGAAATTGCCCGCGTGCTCGCCAAAGGCTTCACCGTGGTCGCCGCAGAAAACGAACAGCGAGTTCTCGTATCGCCCGAGTTTT
This sequence comes from Candidatus Acidiferrum sp., assembly GCA_035318425.1. Taxonomy (GTDB): domain Bacteria; phylum Verrucomicrobiota; class Verrucomicrobiia; order Limisphaerales; family SIBH01; genus JANNGC01. The sequence goes on from DATHEW010000146.1 coordinate 2,636, forward strand.
TTCAGTCCCTCCAACAACTGTCCCAAAGCCTGATCTCCGTAGTGCAATGCGTTGAGATACCGCTGCACGTCCTTTTCTTCTGAGAACGGGCCGGGCTTCGGCGTGAGATACGGGTGATGACCTGCAATCGGAAGATAAGTCAGGAAGAATGGTTCATTCGCCGGTACATCCTTCAGCCATTCGAGCATGCGTGCGACGGTGGCAGGTTCCTCCACGCCGAAGCTGGATTCCCGCTGACCAGCAATCGCGCCTGCGTCGAACAGGTGCTCGTAACCGCGATCATTGATCATGTCCTCCATGCCGAGATACATGAAACGCCCGGAGTGAAACAACGCGGTGCGGTATCCCTTGGTCCGCAGCACGTGAGCAACGCTGGGCCTGCCGATGTGTCGGTACGTTTTCGTCGAGGTTTCAATCGCCGGATAACGCGAGGACAAAACCGAGAAGAGGCCCTTGATGCTCTCCGGATAAGCCGCATAGGCGCGGTCAAACACAATCCCTGACTGTGCCAACCGCGTGAGGTTCGGAGTAGGATCGGACTCGGCGCCGTAGAATTTCAAATGCCGCGCGCCGGTGGATTCGAGCAGGATCAACACAACGTTTCTTCCTCTGGCAACGCCTTGCAATGCGGCCAGTGTGGAACGCTCCGTCTTTGACATTTTGCGCCAATCGGCCGCGTGAGCGAATGGCACCACGTGTTCGCGCCCGCTCGAAACCAATGTTGCGAGACAATTTTTATCGAGTCCCGCGGTGTTGATTCCAGCATTGCTCCAAACTCCGAGCGCACACGCGGCGGCGAGCGTGCCATGAAATCGGCGTCCGGGTTTGATGGATGCGCGCCGCAAACAGATCGGCACAATCACGGCAGTGGCAATCACGAGGACCATGCTTGCAACGTTCGCGAAATCCACATGATGACCGATGGAATCCGCGAGCGTTCCGCGTGTGGCGCGCAACATCGGCAGAGTCAGGGGCGTTGAAAACATGCGGATCACCGGGACGTTCAACGCCACGTAGAATGCGACCAGCCAATACAGCCCGGCGATAACGGTGCGTGATCGCGGAAGCCATTCGAGCATGGCGAAGCCCAACACGAACGCAGCGTCCTGCCACAGCAACGCCAAAGGTGTTCGGAGTGACCACTCGAGATCGAACGCGGGAAGAATCGCGAGTCGCGCAACGACGAACACACAAAGGAGTGATGCCGCTTTCATGCATCGATGCGGTTCAGCCGTTTCAGCAACAGCCATGAGATCACGCGGGTCCTGGACCGGCGTCGCCAGATCCAGTCATGCACGAACAGCGTTGGCCGCTTAGGGCTTGCGCACAGCTCTTCGCGATTGCCGTGAAACGCGAGCGGGATCACGACAGCATCAAACTGCCGCGCGAACGCGCCGTCGTAGTGGGCCGTTAAATACTCGGCCTCTGCGTCGAGAAAGTCTTTCGCGATCGCGATGTGCGCCGGGTTTTCCTCGATCACTGTGAGCGCGCACTGCGGCAGAAGTTTGCGCAACACCAATGCC
>DATHEW010000147.1:0-5581 GCA_035318425.1 Candidatus Acidiferrum sp.
ACGGCAGTGACGCCGGTGAGACCTCGAAGATGCTTCGATTCAAAAACGCCTCGGCGTCGATCTGCGGCGGGATGTTGCCAAAATTGACGGGCGAGTTGTTGATGTAAATCGCCGACGCGGCAGCGAACGCGGCATTGACGCCAGCCAGAACGGTGAAAATACCGAATAAAAACTTCTTCATAGCACGCACCTGCTAACGTTCCCCTCTCAAGATCTGCTGACGCAGTTGCTGTAGTGTGAGCGGGCCACCGACGGGATAGATTATGGGTGCGTTGGTGCTGCCATCGAAGCTGCCCCAGACGCCACTGAAAGCCGCGTCACCTTCGCCCGGGAAATCATCGAGAAAGGCGCTGGTGAAGTTCAGAAAATACGGAAGCAACTTGGAAAAACTGATCTGAACTGGCGGAGCGATAACGCCCGGACCTGCGCTGAGCGCCGTCTCGTCTGCACCGTTGATCGCGTCATTATTGATCCAACCTGCCGTGCCGGTGCGCCGCAGGAGAGCGGGAACCAAATTTTGCACCAAACCGAGGTCTTCCGACAAAAAGAGAAAGTCTGGACCGTTAATTGCCCGCTGCAATGCCTGCACCACCAATGTGCGGTTGGTCGTAACCGTCACGTCGGTGTAGGCATTCGTGAGCGTTACGAAGGTTTGACCGAATATGGGATCGAAAAACGCGCGCTGAAACCGCATGTGATTGCGGCCACCGCGCCAGCCCTGGCTGACGAACTGATTTGTTCCGATCACCTGCCCGTTGGTCACGGTCACGTCATTCGTCAGACCGGTGAACGGAATCCAGGCGCCCCTCGCACCAAGTGCGAAACCCGCGGTGATGGTCGGCAGCAGCGTTTCCATCGCAAAATTACTCGGCCTGTAGAGCCACCGGATGCCACCGACGTCATCACGTGTCAGACCGATGCGGAAAAGGCCGGGCGCCGTTGAACCCGCGGCGCCAGAATCGGAAACCGACCCGTCCAGAGTGATGCGTGCGAGACCGCTGGCAACTGGAATGGTCTGCCGATCATCCTCGCCGAGGCTCACAAACTCCAGCGCGTCCGCATGATCAGGCAGCCGGAACTCCTGGATCTGGTAGCTATAAAGCTTCCCGTTCACATACCGGCTTTCCGTCCACGTCACCGGATCAAAGTTCCGCATGATGGTCGCGTAGTTGGTTACGGGCGGCGTACCCACGACGCTACGCGACCTGAGTGTAAACGTGTAACGAATGGGATCCGCGAAGCCTAGTTCCTCCATGATCAGAGACATCGCCGTGCTCTTCACGTCAATGATGCTCATGGCTCCGGCAGAGAAATTCTCGCGCAGGGTCGAAGTGGAATACTCCTCCAGATTGGTGCTCATCTGGGTCACGCGCGGCAAGTCGTTGAAATATAGGAACGCTTCGTCAATTGCCTTCACGCCATTCGGCCCAAAATAATCGATGAACGATTTGTCGAAGCCGTAGGTAATCACCGGGACATTCCAGCGGAACCCTTCATCGCGGTACATCGGCCCGCCGATATCTTCGCCGAATCCGTAGGCAAGGCCGACCACCTGCCAGGAAGTCAGCGGACCGATCAATGAGAACGCCTGCGCGCCTGCTGCCGCCAGCAACGCCACTGCGATGACGCAATTCCTGATCCCTCGTGACAACATTTTCGTTTGCATCAGCCGCATGTTCATTGGGCGTTGTAACGCTGGCCGAATAGATCGAAGCCACCGTCACTTTGGAAACTTGACCAGATCACCAGCGCACGGTTGTTCGCGCTTCCCGCCACCGTGGGATGAAATTGTCTCGATATCGTAGTCGTGTTCACTGGGAACTCAGAGGTCGCGATCGTGCCGTCATTCAGCCATCGGCCGAAAATCCCCTCGCGCGACCCGTCCTGCGCCAGGCTTGTCCAGACCACCAACTGCCCGGCGGGAACGGCAGAAATCTGCGGGGCGTGCTGGTCCCCGTAGCTGTGATTGTTCACCCGAAAGCCGGCCGTGATCGGACTTCCGGCGGGGCTGTAAGCGCGCGCGTAAATTTCAAGGCTCGCCTGTGCGGCGTCCTTCTGCGTCCAGGCAATTGTAAAACCACCACCAACTGAAGCTGCCGCGGAAGGATTGCTGCACGGGCGGTCTCCATCGTTGACAACAAACTCATCACCCACCGGCGTGCCGTCGTTGCTGAAAACGCGGGCGACAATATCAATTTGCGCCAGCAACCCACGCCCGTGGATTTGACCGCCAACAACCTGGCCCAGTGCCGAATCCCCAACGTCGCCGGTTCGCTGTTGCTCGGATGACCACGCCATTAAGAACGTTCCATCACTGCGCGCAGCGATGGTGGGAGCACTTTGATTGAATGGCAGAAACTGATTTGCGCGAAGCTCGCTGCCGATCTTTTCACCCGCCGCCGTGAAGCGCTGGAAGTAAATGTCCTGCATCGTGTCGCTCTGGCTCGGCACATTGACGAGCACACTGTTTGTGATGCTGCGCGGTCCGCGCACTTTCACGCGCTCCGTCATTATTTGCGTGGTGTTCGAGACTTTGCGTCCACTCGCGTACGCCACCACAACCGTACCGTCAGAGAGAGTTGCGACCACCGCGCCCGCTGTCCGTTCCAGGTGCCGCTTGAATGTTTCCTTGATGCGCTGAGTACGGATGCGGACGCGATTATTGCGCACCACCGGCCAATTGGTCGTAACGCGATATGAACCCGCGCCTGCGGGTGGGTTCACGAGGATGTCCGAATTGTTGATCGCGGTGCCGTCGGGATTGAGGAAGCGCACGTAGATGTTCTGGAAACCCAGCTTGCCACCTTGCCACACCACCGCCGCGCCACCGCCATTCAATGACGCAACGCGCGGCTTTTCCTGGTCGCCAACGATCGTTTTGTTGACGCGCAACGCACCACCGACCGGATTGAAATTCTCGTCCAGCTTGCGCGCTCCGATCCCAAAGCCTTTGCCGTCAATGAAGGGATCCTGCCAAACGAGCCAGCCGCCCGTGGGACTGATCGCGACAGCGGGAGCTGTTTGATCGCCAGAAAGCGGGCCGGAAATTTCCATCTCTCCACCCTGCGGAAGGAAAGCTGCCTGGGAAAAAACCATCGTTGACGTCGCTAGAAACAGTCCAATGAGGACAATCCATCTGCGGGCGCACGACGCTGGTGACATAGGTTTGGCAGTATTATCAATGGCTGTTTTCTTTGTCCACGCTTTCTTGCCCAAACAGGCTTTGGCACACGGCAAAATGAGCTTCGGAAGAAAATTCATCACAACAAAGTTCCCTGGCTGGTCTGCTCCGCTTCGAGTTGCGCGAGCAATGTCTTGAATCCCCACCTCTCGTAAAGCGGTTGCAACCGCGGCGCGTCCGGCACGCGCACGGCAAGCTTCTCGAGTTGAAAATCACACGGCAAATCGGTGTGCAGGCGAATGAGTTCCTGGTTGCGCCTCACGATGGCTGCGGAGTCTTGAAGGTTGGTGCGGATGCGATCGGATTTCACTTCACCGAGCCGCGAGTAAATGGCGTCGATGCTGCCGAACTGTTTCAGCAGATCGGTCGCGGTTTTTGGTCCAATGCCTGGCACGCCTTTGATGTTGTCCACGGAGTCGCCGATTAGACTGAGCCAGTCCACGACTTGCTCCGGCTCGAGCCCGGTTTTCGCGCGCACCTGATCGTGCTTCCAGATCACCTCCGACTTGTCGTTCGGGTTGAGCAGGCCAACATCGTTTGAAACGAGCTGGAGAAAGTCCTTGTCAGCGCTGGCGATCACGACCTCCACGCCGCTCCGCACGGCACAACAGGCCTGGCTCGCAATCCAGTCATCCGCCTCGACACCTTCGTTGACGAAGGAAGGAAAGTTCGAGGCATCGAGAAAACTTTCGATCTCGGGAATTTGCCGCTCAAGATCGCTGGGCATCGGCGGGCGATGTTCCTTGTACTCGGGCAGCGCCACCATTCGCTTCGCGGAAAGTCCGCCATCCCACACGACGCAGTGGTGCGTCGGCTTGAGCGTGGATTCCATCTTCAACAGCATCTTGATGAAGCCGTAGACCGCGTTGGTCGGAGCGCCATCGGGGCCGTTCAGTTTCTGGATGGCGTGGAAGGCGCGATACGCGTAGGCGTGGCCATCAACGAGCAACAGACGTGGCGGAGCAGCTTGCATCCCGGCTTGAAGGCTGCGCGAACTGCCATGGCAGCACGAGCGCAACCCGCTTCAATCACGGCGTGACCACCCGCGGCATCTGCGGCAGCACCGAGTTCTGCGCCGCGTACGGCATTTCTTCAGCCGAATGCATCCGATTGCCCGCGGGATCGATCAACGTTGGCGTGACGAAGATGACCAGATTCTTCTTGCTGCTGGTGTTCGCTTCACTCCGGAAGAAACGTCCGAGGAAAGGCAAGTCACCGAGCACTGGCACCTTGTCCTTCGTCTTGGTCACATTCTCCGAGATCAGGCCACCGAGCACGACGGTCTGGCCATCCCAGACCATCGCCGTCGTCGCGACCTGGCGCAGACGGAAGATCGGCAACGGAATGGGCTGCACCAATGGCGTGGCCGCGGGACCGCTGCCACCCACGGATTGCGCCTGGGCAACGAATGCACCCGGATCATCATAGCCAAGGAACTCTTTGAGCGTCGGCAGGAGCGTCATCGTGATGGTGAAACCGTCCGCGTTCACGTACGGAACGACGTCGAGCACGGGACCAATTTCGAACGGCTCGGGAATGGGTTGCACGATAGTACCGATGCCGCCGCCGCCGCCGCCGCCGGTGAGATCTTGTCCGGTGCCGGCAGCTGTTTGATCCAGTTCAAGATCAGTAACGATGTAGCGGACATCCACCACTTTGATCTGCGCCTGGCGACCGCTCATGGTCGTGACTTCAGGACAGCTCAACAAGTCGGTGCCGCCGCGTTGTTCCAGCGCGCGCACCACGAATTTGAACTGCGGATCGGTGAGAATTCCGGTGACGGATGCCAGTGCCGGCGCGCTGTTCCGCAATCCGCCCGTGAGCAGGTTATCGGTGCCCGCAGCAGGCTGGGCGAACGGTCCAGGAATACCAGGTGCAATGCCGGGACCGGGAAATACACCGCTCGGATTCGCCGGGCTGGGCGCGCCGGAGTAACTCGGAGCCGTGCCCGCTTGTGCGCCGATCTTTCCGTTATTGATCAACGTGTTGCCGAGATACCAATCGAAGCCGAGCGCGCGATTGTCGTCCTGCGTCACTTCCATGAATTTGGCGCGGATCGTCAATTGCGGCGGAGCCATGTTCAGCATCTGCACCGCTTTCTCGATGGTGTCGAGATCCTGAAGAGTCGCCCGTACCATCAGCTTGCCGAGCCGGTCGTTGAAAAAGACCGCTTTGCCCGGCTCATCCAAATTCACACCGGCGGTGCTGAAGAACAATTTGACCTGCGGAATGACGATTGCCGATGGGGTTACGTCCGTGAGGAATTCGATGCCGCCCGACGGTGTGTACGTTGCGGTAGCAGCACCACCCGGGCCCGCTTGACCCAAAGCCCGGCCTCCTTGCTGGCCGCCGCCTCGTCCGCCCTGAGCGCCTTGCTGACCGCCGCGACCACCGCCGGGG
>DATHEW010000148.1:0-2364 GCA_035318425.1 Candidatus Acidiferrum sp.
TCTTCGGCGGGAACATCTCGATCTACACGGAACTGTGCGAGCGCACACGTGACGATGCCTTCCAGCAAATGCTCGCGCACGCTGGAGAACAGGGAGCAAATGCGGTGATCGGTGTGCGCTACGATGCGACTGAGATCGGCAAGGGCATCACGGAAGTCTTGTGTTACGGCACGGCAGTCACGGTGATGCCTGCGTGAACAGCGGAGCCGCGGCAATCCTCGTCAAACGTAAATCCTGAATCATAAATTCATCTCATGGCCGGACACAGCAAATGGGCGAAAGTTAAAACCTTCAAAGGTGCCATCGACGCCAAGCGCGGGAAGATTTTTTCCAAGCTCGCGAAGGAAATCAGCGTGGCGGTGAAGCAAGGCGGCGGCGATCGCGATTTGAATCCGCGCCTGCGCATGGTGTTGCTCAAATGCCGCGGCGCGAACATGCCGTCAGAAAACATCGAGCGCGCGATCAAGAAAGGCCTGGGCGCGGACGGCGGCGCGGCTTACGACGACCTGACTTACGAGATTTATGGGCCGCACGGCGTGGCGTTGCTCGTTGAGTTACAGACGGACAATCGCAATCGCACTGCCGCCGAAATCCGCAGCATCGTGACCAAGGCCGGCGGATCGATTGCCACGCCGGGTTCCGTCACGCGGCTTTTCAAGCGCAAGGGACAGATGATCGTGGGGCGCGACGCCGCGAACGAAGATCAGTTGATGGAGATTGCGCTCGAAGCTGGCGCGGAAGATTTCAAGACGGACGAAGGCGGTTACGAAATTGTCACCGACCCCGCGCACTTCGAAGCGGTCCATAAAGCGATTGAGCAAAAAGGCATCAAGCCCGCCGCCGCCGAGATCACCGAACTGCCGGGCTTGACCGTGCCGCTGGCGGATGCCGCAGCCGTTGCCGCCGTGACAAAGTTGATCGATGTGCTCGAAGATCACGATGATGTGAAGGAAGTGTACTCGAACGCGGAGTTCGCGGAGTAAGTGTTAGTCACACCGAAAGTCGGTAACCTTTCGCCGCCGAAGCTTAATTACTTGGTGATGGCGGAAGCTGGCGATGACGCGCAAAGTGCGCCCACTCCAGACGCGTGCGCGAACCGCGCGTGAACGTCGAACGAGAAAGGTTCAGGGATGCAAAAACTACTCATCGGTATCTTAACGGTCACCACTATCGCGCTCGGAATTTTGTGCGCGGTGCAATCGAAGGAGCTTCGCGCGGCCAAGGCACAGGCGGTTTCCGCCGAGGAGGCGCGCCGCTCGGAGATCGATGCGCGCGAGGCGCAGTCCACGCGCGTCAAGGAACTCGAACGCGCGCAGGCACGCCTCGAAAAGCAGGTTCAGGACTTCACTGCCGTGACCACGACTCTCCGTTCCAACGAGACGCGCCAGGCGACGACCGTGGCCGCGCTGGCAAATCGCGTGAGTTCATCGAACAAGGAGGGTGACGGCGTGGGGAGGAAAAGGGCGCCGGTGGTTTCGGCAAGGGCATGGGCGAGATGATCTCGAAGATGATGAAGGACCCATCCATGCGCGAGATGATGCGCGACCAGCAGGCGGCCGCGGTGAAGATGATGTATTCGGGTTTGTTTAAGGATTTGAATCTCACGCCGGAGGAAAAAGAGAAGTTCACCAGCCTGCTGACCGACGCGCAGATGAAGCACCTCGAGAGTTCACAGGCCATGCTCGGTGACAAGAAGGAGGGCAGCGCGGGAGACGCATCGAAAAGTTTTGCGGACACCAAGAAGCAATCGGAAGCGGAGATCAAGGCGCTGCTCGGCGACGACCGTTTCAAGCAGTACGACGAGTATCAGAAAAACATCGGTGAACGCATGCAGGTTGATCAGGTCAGGAATTCGCTCGCCGGCCAGAACCTGCCGCTCAGCGACCAGCAGTCGTCGCAGTTGTACCAGATCATGAAAGAAGAGAAGACGGCATTGCCGCCAGTCATCCCAAGCGATGCCAATCAAAGCCCCGACCAGTTGAAGACGTTGATGACGCCGGAGAATATCGACAAGCAGGTGCAATGGATGGAAGACTACAATGCGCGCGTGCTTGCGCGTGCCGGGCAGGTACTGAGCGCTGAGCAATTGAAGCAATACCAGGCGCACCAGGAACAGCAGACATCGATGCAGAAGTTCGGCATGAAGATGGCGCGTGAGATGTTCGGCGGGGACAAGGGTGGGAAGACTGAACCAGTGGCGAAGTGAGCCGGTTCGATGCTTGGGGCGTGAGCGCTTGGGCCTAGTCACTATGGCTGGCGATGGGAGAAGCGAGTGTGTCTGCTTTCCGTGAACGTGGGTTGCGCGCCGGCGGATGCCGGAGTGCCGAGCCACATTGTTTGGTGGTTAAACAAAACAATGAAAGG
>DATHEW010000149.1:0-5172 GCA_035318425.1 Candidatus Acidiferrum sp.
ACGTAGTTCGTGAGCGCGGCAAAGCTTTTGCCGGCGTAAAGACTGAAGGAAAGCACCGCCGCGCCGAGGATCGAACCCACAACCAGAGTGAACATCATCTCTGGCAGCGTGAGGCCGCGCTGGTGCCGGGATCGGAAAGTGAGATTACCAAACATAGCTCTGCATTCCGTTTTTGGTGACGTAAGTGGTCATGCTGCGCGAGCGCGGCGTCTTTCCGGTGGACCAGTTCAAACTGACCGTCACCTGTTTCATGTTGGCGGCGTAACTCGTTGTGAGGGGCGCATCGGCAATGACCACCCGACCTGTGTAAACGAGTTGGCTGTTGGTCCCGCCCACGGCGTAATAAGGAACGATAAAGGCGTTCGTGGGAACGAAGGTCGGCGGCGTGGTGTCGGTGAGTTGGTCCCAGGTGTAGAGGCGGATGATCTCCATCTTCTCGAGCATGATCTGCGTGGCGCGCGTGTTCTCACGGGCAAACTTGATCGTGTTGAAACCGAAGGCGATGCCCGCGTAGAGAGCGCCAAACATCACGCCCGCCGCGGCCATGCCCCACAGGGCATCAATCAGCGAAAAAGCTCGTCGCCGCCGCGCCGCTACCGCCAAAGATGATCCGAGTTTCATGCGCTTGTAGATGGCGCAGGGCGCCGTCCCGACTTTAGCAGCGCAGGTGCCAGCTGTGCGGCGCAAGCGGGTCTTGGGCGCTTCACTGACGCGATCTGTGAGAGTTCCATCGGTAAACCGTGTCAGTGATTTTCCATACCCTAGACCGGTCACTGCTGATCGGCCCTACGATGGACTTACGTTCGGTCTCGCGACTCGAGGAACCAGTTTCGATCGTGTGTCCTGCGGCTGCGCACTTGTTTCCGGTAAACGAGACACACTTGGTTGCCGCAAGGCCAGGTAAACGCGCTTGGCGGTCCTGTGATCGAAAGGAAAAGAAAAGCAGGAAGCGAGTTGCCCCGCTTCCTGCCGCTTCCCTTCTGATTGGGGCGGCTTGTGTGCGTAAGAACGCCCCGGCTTTCTATCGGCAGCAACCCACGCGAGATGAAGGGGGAATCAGAGAACAGTCGAGGATCTCACCACCTGATTTTGCACGCGGGCGCAACGACGACCGGGAACGCATAAGAGCGATTGCCAAAAGTGATTCCGCATCACTTGAATGGTTCGGCTTGCTGCGCCCTCGCTTTGGGCAAGCAGTCTAAACTTCGCCGCTCAGCGAGTTTGGAGAATGGCCTGGTTGTTCCCGACCATGATGAATCTGCCGTCGGCGCGTTGGAGGATGCTGTGGAGGTTTTGGCTGTTGGGAGTGCGATGCTGAATCCAGCTCTCCGGCACATCGGGAGTTGGAGAGCTGAAGCAGAGGCCATCGTTACCAACGGCCACGAAGAGGCCGTTGGCGCAGGTGATGCGCCGAAAGTTGTTGCCGGGCGCCACAAAGGATTGCCAGGTCAAGCCATCCTGCGAGGTGACAACACGCCCATCGTTTCCGACGGCAACAAACCATCCGTTCCCGCTCGTGACATCCCGCAGACGCACGCCGAAGTCGATCAGGATTTGCTGCCATTGAATTCCCTCGGTGGAGGTAAACAGAGTTGAGATCGCATGATTGCAACCGGTCGTGAGGTCTTCGCAATGGTAGCCGCCAGCAACAACCCAGCGGCCGTTCGCATAAGCAATCCCCTCGTGATCAGTCGCGATTGACGCGATTGACGCGATGGAAAGCGGCGTCCAGTCCAAACCGTTGGTGGATTTGGCCGCGCCATTGGGTTCACCCACCGTGAGCCATGTGCCATCGGCGAATGTCACGCGCTGCAGGTCGGATGTGACTCCAGAGTTGCGGGGCGTCCACGTGATGGCGTCGGAGGAAGTCAGAAGAGTTCCATCCCCGCCGACGGCGACGAAAAGGTTGTTCGCGAAGTGAAGGGCATGAAGATTTACGTCAGTGCCGGTTTGTCGCGCAGTCCAGTGCTGGCCATCGGTCGAAGTGAGAATGGCCCCGTCATCGCCAGCAACGACGAGCGCTCCGTTACCTTCGGCAACGCCATAGAGATCGATCATATTCTGCGCGTGGGATGTCCATTTGAGCCCGTCAGGAGAGGACACGATGGTGCCGGCACGACCGACGGCGACGAATTTTCCCTGGGCGTAAGTGATATCATCCAGTGTTTGGCCCGAGCCGGTGGCACGAGACTCCCACGTGTTCGCGTCTGTGGACGTGAGGACCGAAGTGCCGTCCGTCATGACATACCGTTCACGGCTCGCAGCGATGGCCACAGCACTGAGTGCATTGGAGAGGCGCGTGGTTTCTGACCATGCTTTGCCATCACGGGAGGTAAATACGTCTTTGAAGGGCGTGACTGCGATGAACTGCGGGCCGTGGGCCATTGCGGAAATTCCGTAATCGAGTACGGCTCCAAGGGTCGAACCCACCGAATCGCTAAAATGCCAATGCTTCGCGTCGTGGGAGTATGAAAATTCCAACCGGCCACTGGCACCCGAGAAATCAACAGCGAACAACCGGTTCCCAGCTTGAAACATCAGCCAGGCGGGAATCGACTGGCCATGCCATTCGTGTCCTCGTCTCAGTGTCTGAACCAGGTTGCCGTCCGAAACTGTGACAACGCGACCATTGGCAAACGAAAGGTCACCGGACCACCAACTGCCTGGCGAAATTATCGGCCGCCAGTTCAGTCCGTCGTTCGAGACAAAAATGCCGAGATTATCCGTTGCGGCATAAAACAATCCATTTCCGTAAGTGACGCTGAGGAAGAAGTTGCCTCCGGGAATCCAAGCAGCGTTCCACTGAGCGCCGTCTTGTGACATCACCACATTTCCGGAATTGCCCACTGCAACAAACCGGCCACGCCCGTAAGTGATGGAACGCAACCGGCCACCTTGCGGCGATGGCGAAAGCCACGTCCAGTCATCAAGAACCGTGGCAGGGCGGACGTTGTTCGTAAAAAACAAATGCTGCTCGCCCTGAGGATTGGTGGCGACGAGTTCATAGACGCCCGCATCATTTGTGCTCAAGCCATCAAACAACAGCGCAAGCCGAGTGGCCCGCGGGATCCTCGTTCCGTCATGCCACCACTGGTAACGGACGTTGTTGCCAGCGACCTTGATCGTTTTCATCTCAAAATGGTCGCCTTCGATTCCGAAGTGCAGGAACGGAACATCGTTGAGCAAGGGCGCGCTTTCCTGAACCTGGATTGCCACGGCGCTGCTGCGGTGAGTGTCATTGGTCAGATCTGCCACCACGGCAAAGTATTCGCCGCTGGCTTTGGGAGTGACTTCAATCAGATTGAGGATTCGTCCATTCTGATTTGGGATTCGCCCGCCATTGTGAAACCACTTCACCCGCAGGTTCGGCGCAATCAGCTCACCGTCGAAAGACAAAACCTCCATGTGAATGTTTTCACCCGCCTGCCGAATCTCCGATCCATAACTCTGGAGCCAATACCGATAGCTCACCTCAAATGAAACGATGCTGCTGGTGGTGACACCGAAAGCATTGCTCGCGACGAGAAAGTAATGTCCATCGTCGCCGATGCTGGCGGAAGAGAACGGCAAGCACGGGGTGGTGCCCCTCGGCACAGCGTTGCTATTGAAAAACCATTGCACCTGCACAGGCTCGGCAGAGATGACTTGCGCACAAATCGAAGTGGATACGCCGACGAAGGTCCACGAATACGGTTCTGGCCCAACAATCTGCGGAGCGCTGCCGGCTTTGCTTTCGCTTACTATCAGACCGCAGGTGAGCAATGCGAGGAAGACGACGATGACATTTCGAAAAAGGGCGAGAGTTTTCGCGAAGGGAGATGTGCTCATGGCTGTGAAACGAGGCTATCAGCCAGAGGTCGTGCGGCAATGAACATCTTTCGGCTTTTGTTGTTCTCGCGAACGCCTCTTGGATTGAACAACAGTTGCGCTTGTTCACGCGACCTGAAATCTGGCACACTCCGCGTGTGACCATGAATCCTCTTGCCCCATTCCGTTTGGCCGCTGCTGTGTCGATCCTGTCCATCATCGGACTGCCGGCTGCCACCGAAACCAATAAGAGCGGCCTCGTGCCCACGCATGTCGCCAGCCGCGGCGTGATCAAGATCAAGGCGCAGTTCGATGCCGTGACGGAAGCGGTGGAGATGGAGCCGATCAAGTTTTCAACCAAGAGCTGGACGGATCTCACGGTGATCGAGGCGGTGAGCCACGGTTCGCGAGTGAAGATGGGTGATCTCCTGGTGCGGCTGGATGTGGACAAACTGCGCGACCAGATCGACGACCTTGAAGCGGACCGTCCCGGCGCTGCATTGGGAATGGAACTGGCGCAGGCTGAATTGGAGAACCTCAAATTGACCACGCCGCAGAAGCTCGACGCCGCTCGCCGCGTGCAGCGGAATGCGATCGAGGATTACAGCTATTTCGAAACGATCGGCCGGGCGAGCCGTGAGAAGAACGCGAAGTTCAACGTGAAGAACGCCGAGCAACGGCTTCTGGGCGCGAGCGAGGAATTGAAGCAGTTGGAGAAGATGTATCGCGCCGATGATTTGACGGAGGAGACGGAAGAGATCGTGTTGAAGCGGCAGAAGTTCATGGTGGAAGCGGCGCAATTTTCTTTGCAGAACTCGCGCGAGTACCTGGACCGGGAGTTCAAGACATCATTGCCGCGTGAGTACGAGACGTTGAAAAATTCCAAGCGCGACCAGGAACTGGCATTGACGCTTGCCGAGTTGGTGGTGCCCAAGACGCTTTCGAAGAAGCTGCTGGATTTCGAGAAGCTCAAACGCGACGCACAGAAGGCGGAGCGCAAGTTGAACGACCTGCGTTACGACATGGACAGTCTCATGCCAAAAGCTCCGATGGATGGCATCGCGTATTACGGCGCATGCGAGAATGGCAAGTGGACCACGGGGCCGATCGTGAGCAAGAAGCTGGTTCCCGGCGGCAAGCTGATGCCAAACGAAATCGTGATGACGGTGGTGAATCCCGACAAGCTGCGCCTGCGCGCCACGATCACGGAAGCGGAGTTGGGCAATTTCTCGATCGCCATGAAGGGCGAGGCCACGCCGGTGTCCGCGTCGAACAGCAAACTGTCCGTGAAGCTGGACGACGTGAGCATGGTGCCGATGCCGGGCGGTGGATTTGACGCGACGCTTTCGCTGACGCGCGACAAAT
>DATHEW010000150.1:0-2044 GCA_035318425.1 Candidatus Acidiferrum sp.
GTCTTTCAAGGTGTGGACCGCGTCCGCGCGCAGGATTTTCAGCACCCGCACTCGCGCCTTGCCGTATCGGTGACCCGTTACCTTCGTCATTGCCGCCCAGAACTAATTCGTTTAAGCCCACAACGCGATGCCAAACCTCGCCGAACTCAACGCGCTGGATCGCGCCACGTTCACGCGCGTGGTCGGACCGATCTTCGAACATTCGCCCTGGATCGCGCAGCGCACATGGGAACAGCGGCCCTTCCCTTCGTGGGAAAAGTTGCACGCAGCGCTGTGCGCCACGGTGCAAAGGGCGCCGCGCGACGAACAGCTCGCGCTTATCCGCGCGCATCCGGACTTGGTCACGAAAGCGGTGCTCACGCGCGAGTCGCAACGGGAACAGAGCAGCGCCGGCCTGGAGGGATTGTCGGACGAGGAGGCTCGCCAATTCCAGGATTACAATGCTCAATACCGCGAACGCTTCGGTTTTCCTTTTGTGATCTGCGCCCGCTTAAACAAGAAAGAGGCAATTCTGCGCGCCTTCCCGGAACGCCTCGCCCAGACTCCGGAGCGCGAAGTGGAAACCGCCCTGGGCGAGATTTTCAAAATCGCCGAGCTGCGCCTGCGGGATTTGATCCCATGAACGGCCTAACGACGCATGTGCTCGACACGAGGAACGGCCGTCCCGCGGCCGGAATGACGCTCGAGCTGTGGTCGTTAGGCGTCGAATCGAAGCTGCTGAAGACCGTGACGACCAACGCCGAGGGACGGACCGATATTCCCCTTCTGCAAGGCGAGGAATTCTCCGCCGGTTCTTACGAGATCGTCTTCGCGGTCGGCGATTACTTTGGCGAACGCCGTTTTCTCGACCGCGTCCCGGTCCGCTTCAACATCGAGGACGCCGCAGCCAAATATCACGTGCCGTTGCTCGTGTCGCCGTGGTCCTATGGCACTTACCGCGGGAGTTGAAGAGGCCTCACGCTAAGGTCGCAACGGAACGCCAAGGTGACGGAGAATCAAATTTCAAAGCAAATACTCGATGCGGCTTTCAGAATTCACACGACGCTCGGCCCAGGGCTTCTTGAATCGGTTTATGAAGTTATTCTCGCGCATGAACTTCGGAAAGGTGGCTTCACCGTCGAACGACAGCACCCGATTGCGATCACGTACGATGGGTTGAGATTCGATGAAGGTTTTCGCGCGGATTTGCTGGTGGACCATCGGGTTATCGTCGAACTCAAATCCATACAGGCGATCAACGCGGTGCATGGCAAGCAGGTCCTGACCCAGCTTCGTCTTGCCAACCTAAAGCTGGGACTGCTCATCAATTTCGGCGAAGAACATCTCAAGAATGGCATCAAACGCATCGTCAACGGACTACCTGATACTCAGACGAAATCAGTTTCTAAAATATGAAACCTTCGCGACCTCTGCGTCCTTTGCGTGAGGCACTAAAATGAGCGCCGCCGCTTCACCGGCCGGCCTGGTCGATCTAGTTTCGGCTCGCGTCGGCGGCGTGGCGCTCGCGGCCAATGACGATTTCTTCGCCGGGAAGGAAAACCTGCTCAAGCCCGGTCGCGGTGTTTTTATCCCGGACAAGTACACCGAGCGCGGCAAATGGATGGACGGTTGGGAGAGTCGCCGCCGTCGCATTCCCGGTCACGACTGGTGCGTCGTGCAGTTGGGCTTGCGCGGCACGATCACGCAGGTCGACATCGATACCAATCATTTCCTGGGCAATCATCCGCCCTTCGCGTCCCTCGACGCTCTTCGCCTAACAAATGATTTCCCAAGCGCACTGGAGGAGATCGATGACCTGCCCTGGAGGCCGATTCTGGCCCAGTCCCCGCTCCAGCCCGGCTCGCAAAACCTTTACCCGATCACAAGCGACGAAACGTGGACACACGTCCGGCTCAATATTTTTCCCGACGGCGGCGTGGCGCGTCTGCGCCTTTACGGCATCGTCGTTCCGGATTGGAGCAAGATGAAACCGGACGAGCTGGTCGACCTCGCGGCAATCGAGAACGGCGGCGTGCCACTGGCCTGCAGCGACATGTTCTTTAGT
>DATHEW010000151.1:0-3308 GCA_035318425.1 Candidatus Acidiferrum sp.
TCGAGGCTCGATCCGCCAGTGGCTTCGAAATACAGAAGTCGAAACGCATACACGCCGTTGCTCACCACGAGAAAATCAAACTCGCTCGCGGCATCTCCGCGGCCCGCATCGAAGAATCCGAGCACAAGGTTCGTGTCGCCGAGGATCGGTCCGACCGTGAGCTTGAAGCCGTCGTCGCTTCGCACGGCGAACCGATGCACGCCTGCGTTCAACTCGAGATAAGCCGTCGCCTCGATGGAAATGTAGTTGGGTTCATTCGTCCATCGCGGGTCGCCGGCTGGGACGTACGGATAAGTCGAATCCGGATAGCCATTCGTCACCGTAAATACTCCGGCGACGTTCGTGCTCTGCTCGAAATTGAGCACGGTGGGAATCTCAGCAGCGCCGGGCGTCGCTTCGTTCACATAAGGCGCACTGGTCGTGGGATCGATGACCTGATCAGCCAGATGTTGTTCAGCGCGAATGATGGATGCCGGGAACGTCGCCGCCGGCGCGGTGTTCGACGCTTTGCGAATACGGAGATTGAAACCGGCATCCGTCGCCGACCCGAATGCCGTGGCGAAAGTCGCGGGCACGATCGGCAACACGGCGAGCGTGCTGAAGCTCCAGGCGTTCGTGAATGACGCGGGCGTGATCGCGTCATCGAGGAATTCCAGCGACACCACATTCGTCGAGTTCACGGGCAGGAAACCTGGTGGGTCGTAAAATACGTTTGCGCCGCCCGCAGTTCCAGCGACGGTCGCGTCCGCCGTCACGTCCGCTCCGTTGAAGCGAAGAACGATAGAGCCGACGTTCACCGCCGTGCTTCCGTTGGCGATCGTGGCCGACACCGTCGCGTCCGGATAAACGCCGGTTGCTCCAGCGGCGGGCGAAACGGTCGCAACCGTTGGTGGTACCGAAGCGGGCAGGGGAACGAGCACGAGGAAATTGGCTTGAACATTGGCACCCGCGTTCAATGCAGTGAGACGAAGCGTCGAGGCGCTGCCGTTCAATGCAATGACGGCAATCTGTCCCAATCCATTGCGCAGCGGCACGACGTTGTAACCGCCCGAAGTGTTCGGGACGCTGAACGTTCCGAGAGCGTTTGGTGTTTGGCTTGTCGTGCTCACGTCGCCGGTGACGCGATCGAGTTGGAAGCTGTTGTTGGCCGTGCTGATGGCTCGGAGATAAACGTGGTAAGTGCCCGCCGGAATATCGCGCGTGTAGTTCAGCCATTCGCCGGTTTGTATTTGCCAGACGTCATGATCGGCAAAACCACTTCCCGGAAAAGGCGCGCGCGAATCATCTCCGCTCACCTTCGTTCCGACGAAATCACAAATCCTGAATACATTTGTGACTGCATCGCCCCGGCTCGCCGCGAGGTGGTGATAATCTATGTCGATGGCTCCGAGCGCATTGAGGTATTGGCCGGGCGCGGGATCGTTGAAGTAAGAGCCGCCGACCGTCGATTCGAGCGGGTTCGTCGGTGTGGCCGGCTGACACTCGCCGTCTCCGTAGTTGTAATCCTCCGCTTCGATCACGGTGACCGCTCCGATGATGAATGTATCGAAACTGAAATTGAAAACCGTGGGCCCGGCCGCATTCGTGACGGTGAGACTGCCGCTATAAATCGTGTTTGAAGCCAGTCCGTTGAATGCGGTGGTTGCATTCAGCGTGCTCCCTGTGATGACGAGCGAACTGCTCACGTCCACGCCATTCAGAACGAGCTTGATCGTGTTCGTATCCATTGCCGACGTGGCGGTGAGATTGAAGACCAACCCATTCGTCGGATGATGAAAGGTGAAGTTGTTGGTTGCCGGCGCGACTAGCCTTACGACCGGCACGAGCGCCGGCGCGATCGCTACCACGACGCCATACATGTTGTTGCCGCTCAATCCTTGCTGGTAGAGCGTGAACGTCCCCGCCGGAAACCGATTCGAATAAATGGAGAAATGGTTGTTGATCGTGTTGTCGGCATTTTCATCGATGCCCACTTCGTCCGGCAACGTCGCGTTGCTCGTTCGGTTGCGTCCGGTGAGCACAGGACGAAAGCCGTTAGTGTTCATCCACGTCATTCCGGTCCATGCCGTGATGTCCGTGGCATTGAACGGCGGGTTGTTATTGTTAGCGGTCGTATCGCCAATGCGATTATCGACGAGCATGTAAACGATCACATCTTGCGCCACCGTCACCGCCAGACGAAAGCCCGTGTTCTCGCGGCTGTCGTTACGGGCCATGATGTAATCATGACCCACCAGGTAAGGCGGAATGAGAATGGCAGCGGTCGCGTTGGTCCACGCATGGCTCCGATCCACGAACACCTTCGCATGATTGCCGAATGGCGGGACCGTGTACGCCCCCAACGGCGCAATGCCGGTAAAAGAATTCCCGGTCCATTGCGCCAGGACCGTGCCGTCGCCGCCCGTTTCCGTTACGGAGGTAATGACCTGGGCCGCGTGCGTGGAAGCGATCAATAGCAGGAACGCTGAACAGAAATTAGCGAGACGACGCACGGGTGAGGGGAATTCTCTCATCGGCTTGCGGACCTCCAATTCGCCTGAATGACAATGGGTTTTCATAAGATGCACACACCTTTGGCTTGGATTTGAGTAACGTCGGAAGTGAAGGACTTGCGATGCCGCACGACAAGAACCTTCGCAAGCTAATGGTAACATCGGGTGCCGCGCGCGTGCCCGTGAGGTGACGCATCAAACGCACGGTGGGGTGGCACTCGTCGCGCTGCGACGAGTCGGGCCGCGTTCAGCGGCCCGTCTGAACGATCGCAGCGTACGCCGTGCGTGCCGCCCGCTGAACACGGACGGAATGGCCGCAGCGGCCAGTTCCACCATCATTGCCGCATTGATGCGTTTGCCCTGAAGCCGCCACGCAATGACTCCATTGCGTGGCGTTCACTCGCCCGCTTGCGAATGGTCTGTCAGAGACAAAGATCAGTGGTCGTGATGCCCGTGATCATGATCGTGATCGTGATCCGATTTGTTCTTTTGGACTTTGACCGTGACGGTTTCGCGACTGGTGTTCTCGGCGAGATCGATCGATTCCACGGTGATCGTGTAAACACGGTCGCGATTCCCGGTGCGTGCGGCGCGGAGTTGCAACGTGAGGTCGCCGGTGATGATCCAATCGGGTTCGCTGCCCGCCGGTTGATTGCTCCTCACGGAAACGATATGCGAGTGAACGTCACCGCAGTCCTCCACCCTCACTCGCAACGTCACGGGAACAAGTTGATTGTTCGCCGGCCACAAACTGCTCGGGCTCGCGTCGATGTCTTTGATCTTTGGCGGCCTGGTGTCCTGCACCGTGACGGTCGT
>DATHEW010000152.1:0-7347 GCA_035318425.1 Candidatus Acidiferrum sp.
ATCGCCGATGAGCAACGGAATGGCTGCTGTGCTCGCGGCTTGCGCTACTTGCTGGTCGGCAACATTTGAAATGGACGGCGTCTCGTTGGCCGAGGTGGCTTCACCGAAGCTGGTCGCGACGACGAGATGATCGACGGCTAAAGTTCCCATCCCTGTGTCTTGCCGCCACGCGAATGCGTTTGCACTCGATGCGGACGCGGTGTCAGTCGCCGCGATGGAGGCGTCGGTGTCGGCCAGAGGATTGACCCACAGAGTTGCCTGCGCATTGTTGACAATGAGCCGCACTACCACGGTGTGAGCCTCATTTGTATTCAGGTCAAAGGGCCAGATGCTCGACGCAGTCGCGGTGCCATTGGCGATGCCCAATCGAAACTTTCCCGCCGCGGCGCCGTTTGTAATCACGAACACGCGAGCGCGAGCGCTGGTACCCGCGAAATGCGCGAAGTAATTGCCGTTCGCTCCGGCGGGTGGCGACAGTACGGTGATGGAGAATCTTGCGTACAATGCGGCGGCGCTGCTTGCGCTGAATGTCGGCGTGAGCGCCGCGTCCACATCTTCCGTTTCGCTTCTGGTTAATTCCACGCCGCCGCTCGCCACGTTCACCTCCTCCGCGCCTCCGGACGTGTGGCGCCATTTGAGATTTGAAACATTGGTCAGGACACCATCGGAGTAGGAGAAGGTATCGGTGAGGACGATGGCGGCAGGTGAGGACAGAGCCGCGTAACAGAGCAGCCCTGAAAACATGCGGGCAAGGGAGTTGTTCATGGGTACCAAATGATCGAAGGGTTGTTGGTGATGGGTTTGTTGGCGGAGAAATCCCAGTACAAGTGACTGGCGAAGCGAGCGACGTGGCCATCGAGGAACGAGATGCTTGCGCCGCGATTGTGAAGGTTCGTGTGAATGAACGTGGGGCCGCCCACGGCGGGTAAATTCTTCGAGTCATACAGCCACACGAGTTCGGATGGTTGCGGCAGCCACGACATCGTGACCTGATTACCCCCACCGGTTCCGTTTACATGCTGGTTGAGGCAATAATGAAAAAGATTGTTGCCGTTGCTGCGCCGCGTATTCGCCGGACAAAGCCACAGTGCGTTGCCAGGATCTGCGGATGCATTGGTGCGCCATGGCATGTCGTGATAGCGCGGCAGGCTGATGCTCTTCGGCAGATCGATGTACCAGCCCACGTTTGTGGAGGAATTCCCGGGATTCGGCGTTCCGTCTTGCGGTAATTTATCTTCGTTATCGCTCGCGTAGATGTGGGTGGCTACGCCCCACTGTTTCAAGTTGTTCAAGCAACCAGCGCCCTTGGCGCTCTGCTTCGCCTTCGTCAGCACCGGCAGCAGCAGTGACGCGAGAATAGAAATGATCGCGATGACGACGAGGAGCTCGATCAATGTGAATGCGCGCGCGGCATACGCGTCGCGTAGTTTGGTGATGGCTACGGCTTGCATGGCAGGTGCTGATCTCCGGCAAACTCGGCTCGAAGCTACTCATGTGTCTAGCCCCGTGGCAAGTGCGTTCCTTGCCACATTCTTTCGCTGCGATTAATCGCCTGCGCATGTGCTCGTACGGAGCCGCGCCCACGTTGTCCCGAACTCACATTGGGAGTGCAAAGGCCCAAGGTGATGTACGACACATTTAATACGTGTCGGTATTATTTGTTGCGAGCGCGGGCGCGCTGCCGGATAGTGCGAGCGCTTGGTGAAGATGAGAAAACAACTGCGGGGAATCCTTTCGGCCATGCTCTGTTCGGGCACGGCGGTTTTCTGTTTACCCAGCGGCGCGGCGGACTGGCCCATGTTTCGCGGCTCGCCGGCGCTCGTGGGCGTTTCTCAAGAAAAGCTTCCCGAAAAACCCACGCTGCTCTGGTCTGTGAAAACCGGCGGGCCGGTGAACTCCTCGCCCGCAATTGTCGGCGGAACCGTTTACGTGGGTTCACATGATAGCAATCTGCTCGCGCTGGCACTGGCTGATGGGATGAAGCTGTGGAGCTTTCGCGCGGGCGACCAGATTGAATCTTCACCGCTCGTGATGGACGGCAAAGTTTTCTGCGGCGCCAACGACGGCGTCCTTTACGCTGTGGATGCAAAGAGCGGTCAACTCGCCTGGAAGTACGCGACTGGCGACAAAATCCTCGGCGGACCGAATTACTTTCGCGATGGCAACAAGCTGTCGATCATCGTGGGCAGCTATGACCATCTGCTGCATTGCGTGGACGCCGCGACGGGGAAGAGCAACTGGGTTTACGAATCCGGCAACTACATCAACGGCTCGCCTGCGATCCTGAACGGCCAGACCATCTTCGGCGGCTGCGATGCCATCCTGCACGTGATCTCGTTGAAGGACGGCGCGAAGGCGAAGGAGATCGATGGCGGCGCTTACATCGCTGGTTCGGTGGCGCTCTTCGACAACAAGGCTTACTACGGCCACTACGAGAACGAGTTTCGCTGCGTGGATTTGCTGAAGGAGACCAACCTGTGGTCGTTCAAGGATCGCGCCTTTCCCTACTTTTCCTCGCCGGCTGTGACTCGCGACCGGGTGGTCTTCGGCGGGCGCGACAAGAAGCTTCATTGCGTGAATCGCGCCGATGGCAAAGAGCTCTGGAGTTTCCCGACGCGTGGCAAAGTGGACAGCTCGCCCGCGATCGCCAGCGACAAGGTCGTCGTCGGTTCCGATGACGGGCGCATTTACGTCGTGCGTCTGAGCGATGGGAAAGAAGTTTGGAATTACGAGATCGGCCAGCCAGTCGAGAGTTCGCCCGCAGTTGCCGATGGAAGATTTGTTGTCGGGGCGAATGATGGGACGATCTATTGCTTTGGAGAAAAGAAAACGAGATGAGCACATCTACTGAAATCCCGCTTCCGCGCCCCACAGCGCCGCCGATCCAGAAGCAAACGACCGTCGGCAACTACTTCGTCTCGAACTACCCGCCGTTCTCCTTTTGGAAGACCGACGCGATTCCCGAGTTGGTCGAAGCGCTCAATCGCCCGCCGAAGGAAGGAACACCGCTCGGCCTCTACGTTCACATTCCGTTCTGCCGGAAGCGTTGCCATTTTTGTTACTTCCGTGTTTACACGGACAAGGATGCCGCGGCGATTCGCAGCTACATTGACGCGGTTATCAATGAGTTCACGCTCTATGCGGCGAAGCCGTTCATCGGCGGACGCAAACCGAACTTCATCTACTTCGGCGGCGGCACGCCCAGCTACTTGTCCGTGGATCAATTGAAGCATCTCACCGGCGAGATGAAGCGGCTGTTGCCGTGGGATGAAGTTGAAGAAGTCACCTTCGAAGCCGAGCCCGGCACGCTCACCGATCACAAGCTCGCCGCGATTCGCGAACTGGGTGTCACGCGGCTGAGCCTCGGCGTGGAGAATTTTGACGATCACATTCTCGAGATCAACGGACGCGCGCATCACTCGAAGGAAATCGTGCGCGCCTACGCTTACGCCCGCGAGATCGATTTCCCGCAAATCAACATCGATCTCATCGCCGGAATGGTGGAGGAAACCGACGCGAACTGGCGCGAGAACATTCGTCGCACCATCGAGATGTCCCCGGACAGCGTGACGATTTACGAGATGGAGATTCCCTACAACACGACCATCTACAAACAGATGAAAGAGGAAGGGAAACTTGTCGCCCCCGTCGCTGATTGGGATGTGAAGCGGCGCTGGGTGGACTACGCGTGGAACGAGTTGAGCCAGGCGGGCTACACGATTTCGAGCGCTTATACCGCGGTGAAGAATCCTGAGAAAACGAAATTCATTTACCGCGATCGGTTGTGGGCGGGGGCGGATTTGCTCGGGATGGGCGTGGCAAGCTTTGGTCACATCGGCGGCGTGCACTATCAGAATCAACACGACTTCGATCCTTACGTGGCATCGCTGCAGCGTGGCGAGATGCCGATCCACCGCGCGCTCACGCCGTCGAATGACGAACGCTACATCCGCGAGTTCATCCTGCAACTGAAGCTGGGCAAAGTGAGCCGCAAATATTTTTCAGAGAAGTTTGGCACTGATCCGGTGAAGCAGTTCGCTGCGCCGCTGCAAACGCTGAAGGACTGGGGCTTTGTCGCAGTGGATGGTGATGCGATCGTTTTGAACCGCGAGGCAATGCTGCAAGTCGATCGCCTGCTGCACGAGTTTTTCCTGCCGCAACACAAGAACACGCGGTACGCATGAGCACGCTGCCCAATCCCGATTCGTTGCTTCAGCCCGCGCGTGTGCTGCCGTTCGCATATCCACTCGATGAATTTTACGCGCTGGCGAATCGTGAGCTGCCGCAGATCGAGCAGGTGCGTGGAGATGAAATTTCTGAACCGTGGCGGACGTTGCTCGTTCACAACGACGACATGACGCCCACGCTGGAGGACTTTCACAAAGACAGTATTTCGCTCCAGGTGATCTCGCGGCGTCATCGCGGCGATTTCTATTTCCGCGAAGTGGTGTTGGTCACGAAGAAGAATCGCAAAGCTGTCGAGTTCGGCGCCATCAAGATCAATCTCGGGTTGTTCCCATGTTCCGCGCGCCCGCGAATCCTGGAGGAACAGCAGCCGCTCGGCGGCATTCTCCGCGAATACAAAATCCCGCACAGCAGCAGGCCCAAGGCGTTCCTGCGCGTGCGCTCGGATGATTTCATCAACCGCTCGTTGCACCTGCGCGGCAAACATGTGCTCTACGGACGCCGCAATACCTTGTTCGATCCGCAACAACGTCCGCTTGCGGAGATCGTTGAAATCCTTCCCGATCAGAAATGAAAACAAACGCACTGAGCTACGACGTTTTGATCATTGGGGCGGGCCCCGCGGGGAGCAGCGCCGCGGCCATGCTCGCTGAGCGTGGGCATCGCGTGCTGGTGATCGAGCGGGAGAAATTTCCGCGCTACCACATTGGCGAATCCATGCTGCCGTTCTGCTACGAGCCACTTGAGCGGCTCGGAGTGGTGGACAAGCTGAAGCAATCGCACTTCGTGAAGAAGTACAGCGTTCAATTCGTGTCGCCGAACGGAAAAGCCTCACAGCCGTTTTATTTTTTCAATCGCTACGACCGTGAGACCGTGGCGCAAACCTGGCAGATCCTGCGCTCGGAATTCGACCAAATGCTCGTCGATCACGCGCGCAGCCGCGGAGCGGAGATTCGCGAGCAGATCACGGTGAGCGCGCTCCTGCGCAAGGGCGAACGCGTAATCGGAGTTCGCGCGCGGGACAAGGATGGTTTTGAACACGAATTTCACGCGCCGATCACGCTGGATTGCACTGGGAAGGAAGCGTTCTCGGCCGTGCGCAACAACTGGCGCGTGCGCGATCCGTTCCTGAACAAAGTCGCGGTCTGGACCTATTACAAAGGCGCGAAACGCGACGAAGGCGTGGATGAAGGCGCAACGACGGTCGCGATGCTGCCGGACAAGGGTTGGTTCTGGTACATTCCGCAACACAACGACATGGTGAGCGTTGGCGCAGTGGCGGAGGGCAAATATCTCACGCGCGACGGCGTGCGCGATCTCAAACAAATCTTCGATCGCGAGGTGAAGCAGAACCCGTGGGTGGAAGAGCATGTCGCGTGCGGTCAGCAGACGGGCCAGTACTACATTACGAGCGAATACTCGTTTCATTCGCGCCACTGCGGCAGCGAGGGATTGCTGCTCGTCGGCGATGCGTTTTGTTTTCTCGATCCCGTGTTCAGTAGTGGAATCATGCTCGCGCTCAAGAGCGGCGTGATGGCGGCTGATGCGGTTCATGCGGCGATCGTGGCGCGGGATTTTTCGCCGGAGCGCTTTGCGGATTATGCGTCAACATTGCGGCAAGGCATCGAGAACATGCGCAAGCTCGTATATGCGTTCTACGACGAAAACTTTTCGTTCAAGAAGGTGATCGATAAACACCCCGACCTGGCAGGCGACATCACCGATTGTTTGAGTGGCGATGTGAACAAGGATTTCTCCCGCCTCTGGGACGCCATTCGTGAATTCGCCCCGCTTCCTGACGATCTGCCTTACGGGGCGCCTCAAAGTGCCTCCGGCGTCTTGCCAGGTCGGCGTGCAAGCGGAGCCAGCGCTGCTATTGCGTAAGCATAGGCGGCGCGACTTTTCAAAGGGCAAGATCCCGGAGGCACGTTATCTTCAATCATGCGTTACCTCGTCAAAGCACGCGTGAAACCAGGGCGCGAAGCCGCTCTGCTGGATTCCATCAAAGACAGTTCACTCGGACGCGGCTCGATTGCGGGCGACGAATATCTTCACAATGTGGCGCACGCTCGAGTGAATGAAGACGGCGTCGCTCATTGGGTTGAAACTTGTTTTTGCGCAACGCCTCTCGATGAGGAGCGGCCGTATTGGGAGAAATTTTTCAAACTGTTGGATGTTCGTGATGCGCACTCGCGCCGAAATTGCCGCCACGAGAATGGCTCGGAGCCTTGGGCCTGCTGCGACTGCGACTGTACGAAGAAACTGGAACAACGTCTGCAGCGTTGCGGCCGGTCCTTTCTCGATGAGCTGCGCCGCCACGGCGGCACGTGAATCCGTTTTGCTTGGAGACGTTGCGCCACTGTCGTAGGGTGCGCGTGCAATGGAAGCGTTACCCAAGCCGGAAGTGATCCTGACACACGAGAGTGATCTCGATGGTTTTCTTTCTGGTCTCTTACTTCAGCGTCTGGCCAAACATTTGTTCGGCCAGGAAGTGCCGCTCGAGGCGTATCATTACCAGGCGTGGAAAACTCGCGAGATGCGCGAGCGCTCTGCCTGGGTCACTGATTTCAGTTGCGAGGCGCGGCTCGACAAGCAGGACTGGGTCATCATCGATCATCATCCGGCCGACGTGAAACCACAGCACGCGCGTTTGATTCATGACCTCACGAAATCCGCGGGCACCCTTTGCTACGAACTGTGTCGCGAAAACAAAATTCAATCTCCTGCGCTCGATCGCCTCGTCCAGTTGAACAACATCTCCGACCTGTTCCTGGAAGATGATCCGGAGTTCGTCATCGCCGGCGACTACGCGAACCTGGTGAAGACTTACAATTTCTGGAACCTGCACGCGGTGATTGGCGGCGACGTGGAAAAGCTCCTCGATCATCCGCTGCTGGAGGTGATGGCCGTGAAACGCCGCATTGAAGACCCGATCGGCTTCGAGTGGAGCCGGCGCAATGTGGTCGAGCTCAGCCCGACGGTCGGTTTTGTAGAAACCGTGGTCGGAAACACCAACCTGATCGTTCATCAGTTGCTCGATTCGAAGGCGACGCCTTACACCGTGCTCATCACGCTGTTCAAAAAGGCGAACAACCAGATCATCGTGAGTCTTCGCAGCCGGAACGGCGAAGCGCTGAAGTTCGCGACGCTGCTGCAAGGCGG
>DATHEW010000153.1:0-13800 GCA_035318425.1 Candidatus Acidiferrum sp.
GCGACAAGCATTGACTGAAAACTTCGAGGAACCATGGCGATCTAATCCAGTTACTCCAAAATTCCCTGGCGGATTCCGCAACTCCGCTCCGATATGCTTCCAGACATGAGCGACACCGACCTGGAACTGCTCGCGCGCTACACCCGGCAGCACGCCGAAGATGCCTTCGCCGAAATCGTCCGGCGCCATCTCGGTCTGGTCTATTCCGCGGCGCTGCGCCAGGTCCGCTCGCCGCAACTCGCCGAGGAAGTCACCCAATCTGTCTTCATCGATTTGGCGCGCACTGCCGCCAAGCTGAAACCCGACACCATTTTGACCACGTGGCTGTATCAGGTCACACGCCGCACCGCCATCGATGTCGTTCGCCGCGAAGCGAGCCGCCAGTTGCGCGAACAAATCGCCACCGAGATGAATGCCCTGAACGCCACCGCCGCCGACTGGACGCACATCGAACCGCTGCTTGACGAAGCCATGCACGCGCTCGACGACACCGACCGCGCCGCCGTCCTGTTGCGCTACTTCGAGAACAAGTCCCTGCGCGAAGTCGGCACCACCCTCGGCACGAGCGAGAACGCCGCGCAAAAGCGCCTGGCCCGAGCTGTCGAATGCCTGCGCGAATTCTTCGCCAAACGCGGCGTCACCGTCGGCGCGAGCGGACTTGTTGTCGTCATCTCCACCAACGCTGTCCAGGCCGCGCCCGTCGGATTGTTCCTTACCATTTCAACCGCCGCTGCTCTTGGCGGCACAACCATCGCCGCCATTACAACGGCAACTGCTACGAAAGCTATCGTCATGACTATTACACAAAAAGTTCTCATCACCACCGTGCTCGCCGCCGCCGTCGGAACTGGAATCTACGAAGTCCGACAGGTTTCAATCCTGCGGAGCGAGATGCAAATCCTCCAACAACAACAATCCCAACTCGCCGCGCAGAACGAGCAATTGACGCGTGAACGCGACGCCGCCTTGCGCCAGGCCACCGTGCCGCGCGCTCCAAACGAACGGCTCAATGCCAACAACACCGAATTGATAAAACTGCGAGCGGAAGTCACGCGGCTGCGAATAGAAGCCGCAAATTTACCGAAGGCGGAAACAATCCAGGTCAATGCCGATCCATTGGCCCAAGAAGCTTTGGAGAAGCAGAACGCCAGCCTCTTAAAGAGCTACTTCGACCTCAATCTCGGCGTGAAAATTCCAGAGGCCCAGTTCACCGGAGGTTTCGCGGAATCACTTGCTGCCCTTGCGACCAAGGTGGCAGGCTTCACGAACACAACACCCAAAACTCAGGAAGACTATCGTCGCGCTGCCGCTGAGTTCCGAAGCCTCACAGAGGGACGGTTTGCCCAAGAGATGCTCGTGACCGCTGCAAAAAAGTATCGGGAAGCCAATAACAAAGAATTCCCAACGTCTGTTTCAGAACTTCAGCCCTACTTTGCCAAGTCGGAAGACGACTCCGTCTTGAAGAGCATTTTGGACAGGTACGAAATCCAGCCTTCATCGAGGTTCCCGAATACGCCATCAAAGATGAGCACTGAATGGGTCATCACGCAGAAGGTGCTGGTCGATGAAGAATTCGACCGTCGAATCTACGTTGGTCCCGATGGTTTCATGCAAGATCTCAGCCACCCAAGAACGCAGCCCTGATTCGGCTCGCCGACAACTCTCTCTTTGTTCCCTGTCCGGTTTTCGCGCCGGCGGCTACTCTGCCATGAGTGAACAGGCTGACCGACCAGCAACTTTTGCGCGATTGCGCCGAACGCCGGTCGGAGGCCGCATTTGCCGAACTGTTGCGGCGGCGGGCTTGACCTCATCTGTTGGTGAATTGACGGATGAATCTCAACCAGCGATTATCTCGACACCATGAACTGGCGCGAACACATCACGAGTGACCCGCAAATTTTGCGGGGCAAACCGTGCATCAACGGCACGCGCATTCCGGTCGCGCTTGTGCTCGGCTATCTCGCCACCGGCCGCGACAGCGCCGCGATTCAGCGCGAGTTTCCAGATCTGAAGACCGAAGATGTGTTCGCCTGCCTCGACTATGCCCGCGACCTGGCTGAGTTCACCGCCGCAGCGGCATGAGCCTGCATTTTTTCAGCGACCAGTGCGTCCCTTCCGAAATCGCCGACATTCTTAAGCAGCATCATCGCGTCACCCTGCTGCGGGAAGTGCTGCCCATTCGTTCGCCTGACCCGACAGTCATCGCCAAAGCGCAGGAGTTGGGTGCCGTCCTGCTTTCTTTGAACGGCGATTTCTCGGACATCGTCGCTTATCCGCCAGCAGCCTTCGGCGGAATCATCGCCATCCAATTGCACAACCATCCCGAAGTGATTCCGTCGATTATGAAACGACTCCTGGATTTCTGTTCCTCAAATCCCGAGCAGGAGTTTTTTCGCGGAAAGCTTGTTATCGTGGAGCCGCATCGAATTCGTATTCGTCAGTGAGCGATTGATTCTCAATCGCGAATTGGCCTGAAGTTCCCTGTCCGGTTTTGCCGTCGGCGGCTACTCTTCCATGAGTGAACAGGCTGACCGACCAACAACTTTTGCGCGATTACGCCGAACGCCGGTCAGAGTCCGCGTTTGCCGAACTGGTGCGGCGGCACATTGACCTCATCTATTCCGCCGCGCTGCGCATGGTTTGCGACTCACACCTGGCCGAGGATGTGACGCAGGGCGCGTTTGTGGCCCTGGCGCGGAGCGCACCTCAACTCACCGACCGCGCCGTCCTGTCCGGGTGGCTGCATCGCACGGCGCAAAACATCGCCGCCCAAACCGTCCGCACCGACGTGCGCCGTCGCGCCCGCGAACAGGAGGCCGCTGTCATGAACGAATTGTTTACCACTGAACCCGACGGCGGTTGGGAACAGATCGCGCCGCATCTCGACGCCGCACTCGGCGAATTGGGCGAGGCGGACCGCGACGCTCTGTTGCTCCGTTACTTTGAACGCAAGTCGGCGCAGGAGATGGCGCAAGTGCTCGGTGTGAGCGACGAGGCTGCGCAAAAGCGCGTGAGCCGCGCCGTGGAACGCCTGCGCGAATTCTTCGCCAAACGCGGCGTTACCGTCGGCGCGAGCGGGCTGGTCGTCGTCATTTCGGCCAATGCGGTTCAGGCTGCGCCGGTCACCTTGGCTGCTTCGATCTCAACCGCGACCGCTGTATTCGGAACGACGGTCCAAAATTCAATCGCACTTAGCGCAACGAAAACCATTGCCATGACTACATTTCAAAAAGCCATCATTGCCGTCACCGTTGTTGTTGCTGGAACCGGCATCCTCTACGAAGCGCATCGGGCGTCGCGACTGCAAGAGCAACTCCAGATGCTACAACTGGAAAGGGAATCCATCGACAGCACGATGTTGCAATTGGAGCAAGAGCGGAACGAAGCGAAAGCCGCGTTGGCGACCGCGCGAAACGAGAATGTCCAATCCATTGAGATTCCGGCGGAGCTTTTGCGGCTGCGTGCTGAGGTGACGAAGCTGCGAGCTGCCGCCCAGGCGCGGGCGCGATTGACCGCCGCCGAAACAAATGATCCGACCGGTGCGAGCGCAAAATCCTGGCTGACGAGGGTTGAACAACTCAGGAAGCACGCGGAATCAACGCCGGCAATTCCCGAACTTCAATTGCTCACTGAGAACGACTGGCTTGATGCTGTTAAAGGAAACAAAGTTTTGGAAAGCGAAGCGGACTTCCGTAAGGCGCTCAGCCGGTTGAGGAGCGCCGCGAAGGAGAATTTCGGGAACGCGACGAGGAGTGCTTTGAAGAAATACCTCACTGCCAGCGAAGGGACGTTGCCATCCGACTGGGCACAATTGAATCCCTACTACGAAAAGCCCATGGATGACGCGATCCTCGAACGATACGAATTGCTGCAAACGGGAAAATTGAGCGATGTGCCAGCCAAAGGATTTTTGTTTGCCGAAAAGGCACTGCCGGTCGATCAGGAATACGACACCTCCTATGAATACAGCCTGACCGGCACGCGATCGAGCAGCGTGAACCGTACGGACGATGTAATCGAAGATGCTGCCCGCAAATTCGCTTCGGCGAATAATGGTTTACTGCCGAAAGATCCTGCACAACTCACACCCTATCTCAGGCGGGCCATCGATCCAGCCGAGTTGCAAAGAGTGTTCAGAAAAATTCCGTCCGACGTGACAACATTCGAACAATTGAAAGCGGTAGTCACATCGCCGAAATGAGTGAGCGCCTCACAGCTCGCGCCGAAGTTTTTCGAGGCCCTGAATATTTTCCCGAAGAGCGACTTCCGCATCGAGTTCAGTTCGATGATTGATGATGCCAATCGGCCCCTGCCAGCCGCCGTCGCGAATGACTTTCAGCATCGCGAGTTCCTGATCGCCGGTGCCGATGGTGAGAATCTTTTTTCCGGCGCGCTCACCGTCTTTCACCATGCCGTTGATGTTCACGCAAGTGAGGTAAGGCTGCATGGCACGGAAGAGTTCGGAGAAGCGGTCAATGTGCTCGTGGCCGTGATGGAAGTTGTAAACGATGCCCACGTTCGTCACTCCGCTGTTGCGCAGTTCCTTGATGATCGCGATCTGGTTCGTCGGTTCACCGAACCAACCGCCGTGATTGTAGAGAGCGACAGTGCAGCCGATCTTTCCCGCAGCTTCAGAGATTGTGTGGATACGTTTCGCTTCGGCACTGACGCGCGTCTTCTGTTCCTCGGCTGACTTCACCGCGCCGCCGCCACCCATCAGCCAAAGTTGCGTGCGGAGTTTGTTTCGCTCCAACGCCGAGAGAATTGAGTGTGCGTCCTTGTCGAGCGTCGTCGGAAACCACCATGCGGTGATCTCGATTTTGTGGCGGCGGCACGCGGCGATTTCCTCGTCGAAGGTCGGGATGTACTCGGCGCGCCAATCGTAGGCGAAGCGATGGATGCCGAGCCGCTCCAACATTTGCGCGCGCTCTTCCGGTCCGCGTTTCTTCGCATCGAACGGCACGATGCACCACGCGACGAGATTGGTGCGGGCGAAAAGTTCGTAAGCCTGCGATGACACCGCGAAGCAACAAAGGACACCGATAAGGAGCGTGCGCATGAAAAATTAACCAAAAATTCCGGGGATCACCTTCGACGTGCCAGCTACGCCCGTGAGGCGTTCGGTACGTCCGCTGACTTCGAAGCCAAGCTCTTCATTGTCCAGCCCGAGCGCGCGCAAGATCGTCGCGTGCAGGTTCTTCATCGGATGCGGATCTCGCACCGCCATAAGTCCAAGTTCATCCGTGGCGCCAATACGCAAGCCTGCCTTCACTCCGCCACCCGCCATCCAAACGGTGAAGCCAGCCGCATTGTGCTGGCGTCCATTCTCGCCCTGCATCATCGGCGTGCGCCCGAACTCGCTGGCCCAGATGACAAGCGTTTCGTTCAGCAATCCGCGCTGTTTCAAATCAGCAAGCAACGCCGCGATGGGCTGATCAGTCCAGCGCGCGCGCGGCGTGTGATTGTCGGTGAGCTTCGCGTGCGCGTCCCAGCCATCCTTGTCCGGCATGTCGTAGAGTTGCACGAAGCGAACGCCCCGCTCGACGAGCCGGCGCGCGAGCAGGCATTTGCGCCCGAAGTTTTGCGTGCGCTTGTCCTTGTGCTCGAAACCGTAACTCTCGCGCAACTTCGCCGGCTCCTTTTCGAAATCGCCGACTTCGAGCGCAGCGGACTGCATTCGATACGCGAGTTCGTAGCTGGCGATGCGTGCATCGAGTTCCGTCACGCCGGGGCGCGAGGCGCGATGCTTGAGGTTCAAGGTCTTGATCAGGTCGAGGGACGCACGTTGGCCGGGCGCAAATTCATCCGGCGGCAAGAGATCGAGAACCGGCGTGCCCTTATCGCGCAAACGCGTGGGTTGAAACGCGGCGGGAAGAAATCCGTTTGAGTAGTTCGCCGCGCCACCGAGCGGGCCGGCATCAAACAGAGTCACGTAACCCGGCAAATCCTGGTTCTCAGTGCCGAGTCCATACGTCACCCACGTCCCAAGGCTGGCCTTGCCCGGGCGAATGTCGCCGGTGTGAAGCTGGTAGCTGGCAGGCGCGTGATTGTTCGACTCCGCCTGAAGCGAATGAATGAAGCAAAGTTCATCAATATGTTCCGCCACTTGCGGATAAAGCTCGCTGACCCACATGCCCGACGCGCCGTGCTGTTTCCATTTGTAGGGACTGGCGAGCAACTCATCTTTGCAGCCATGAAACACGTTGGCGAACTTCGTCGCCTCGACCGCCTTCTTCAGCGACGCAGGCACAGGTTTGCCCGCGAGCTTCTGCAGCTCCGGTTTGTAATCGAATGTGTCCACCTGCGATGGCCCGCCGACCATGAAAAGAAAGATGACCGACTTCGCGGTCGGTTTGAAATCAGGCTGGCGTGGCGCGAACGGATTCAGCGGATCGAGCCGCCGGACTTTCGCGTGTTCGGCACGGGCGTCGAGCAGCGCGAGCGCATTGAACGCCACAGCTCCAAACCCCGCGCCGGCGCTGAGCAGAAACTCGCGGCGCGATTGGTTGAAGCCTCGGTGGAACATGCCGCGATTGTGGGGCAACCACGGCAATACTCCAACCGGGAAACTCAGCGACTTCATCCGTTGAACTGCACCACTCAGGGCAACAGAGTGCCGCGGTAGAATTCCGTGAGGGATATTGGTCGGGGGAAAACTTTCGAGGTAAAAACAGCTTCCCCGAGTTGTCGTAGAATTCGAGCTGCGCGCTCATGTTCCATTGGTTCGTGTCGAAGCCGTCCGGTATTCCAGCGTGAATTGCTGGTCCGTCTTTCCGCCGAACAGAAACAGGTTCGCCACAGTTGCGCCGTTGGTGCTCGTTATGCGGCTGTAGGCTGCGGCAGACTCGAACGTTGTGCAAAACCCAACGGATATATTCCTGCTGAGGGGATGAGACAGGCCGGACGTAGTCGTTCGCCTCCTATTTCCTCGCCTCACGAACAAAGCCGCCGAACTTCCATTGCTCGCCCACGCGCTGCATACGCACCTTGTCTTCGCGGTTCACTCCCTCGATGAACACGCTGACCACCGCCTCGTCATCGAGTCCTCCGTCGCTCCGTAGAATGCGGAAGCCCGTGATCTGAGAGGTGTCATTCTTGTGCTTCGTGGCGATCTCTTCCTGCGACTTGCCTTCCCATGTCTTGGCAATGCGCGCCTGCTCCTCGGGCGTCAGGCTCTCGAAATATTGGTTCGGGTTCCCTTGTTGCATCGACCAGATCGCGGAAACCAATGCAGCTTCGGGCGTCGCGTACCCGGCGAACGTCCAAGACTCGCGCGGGAAATGGTTCGCCGGTTCAGCTACGGCCGGCGTGGCAGGCGGTGCGCCGGGCGTGGGTGCGGCGTTCGACACTTGCTGGAGTCGTTTATTCTCCGCGCGAAGCTGCTCCGTTTCTTTATTCGCCAAGCGAAGCCGCGTCACTTCACCGCGCAGACGGACCAGTTCCTGGACTTCGCTGCGAAGCTTCTGCAACTCCGCCCCCCGCGCTGGTGTTTCGTCACTCACGGCCGTGCGCGCGATCTGCGTTGTCTCAAGTTGCGCCTGCAAGGCATCGTTTTCGGCTCGCAGCCTGGTCGCGGTTCGCCATTGCCACACGGCCGTCGTCAACGCTGCAGCCACCGCAATCCCACCGATCATTCCCGTGCCTTTCATCGGCGGTAAACTAGCGGAGCAGTCGCGCCTGCGCGAGCACGACAGATTTTGTTTTGCGCTCGCAGAATCTAGCGGCACGCTCGCGCACACACGTTGGCGCATCGCTGACGCTTTCTAATTCACCGGTGAAAGAACTGACGGAACAAGACCGCGCGATTCACGAATGGCAGATGTGGGTCGGCGGCTTCGACGCGGATGGCCAGCGCAAGTTGAAGAACGCCACCGTGCTGATCTCTCGCGCCGGTGGTGTAGGCGGCGCGCTCGCATTCCAACTCGTGGCGGCCGGCGTCGGACGCCTCATCCTCGCCCATGCGGGTGATCTCCGTCCCAGCGATCTCAATCGCCAGGTGCTCATGCGTCACGACGCTCTGGGAACATCACGAGTTGATTGCGCGGCGCAGCGCTTGCGCGAGTTCAAACCTGACGTGGAAATCGTCGCCGTGCCTGAGAACATTTCTGAATCGAACGCTGCGAATCTTATCTCGCAAGCGGACGTGATCGCCGATTGTGCTCCGCTCTTTGCCGAACGCTTCCTGATGAATCGTGAAGCTGTGCGGCAACGCAAGCCGATGGTCGAATGTGCGATGTACGAGTTGGAACTGCACGTCACGACGATCGTGCCGGGCCAGACGCCGTGCCTCGCGTGTTTGTACCCCGAGCCTCCGCCGCATTGGAAACGCGAGTTCCCCGTCTTCGGCGCCGTGGCCGCAACCGCAGGGAGTCTTGGCGCGATGGAGGTCATCAAACTGCTTTCCGGGTTGGGGGAAACGCTCGCCGGCAAACTTCTCACCGCCGATCTGCGCAATATGACTTTCCGCCGCGTGAACATTCAGCGCCGCCTCGACTGCGCGGTCTGCGGCGGCGCACAGCCCTGAACAATTCTGGTTTTGCTTCCTGTGTCCTGCTCTCGCAATCTCCCGCGCACATGAGTCCGACCGCGGAGTATCTCGAAAAATGTCGTCAGTTGATCAGCATCGTCGAAGCGCAAGGCGCTGAGATCGAACGCGCCGCTGATCTCTTCGCCGCCACGATTCTCGCGGGAAGAATGGTCCACGTCTTCGGCTCAGGTCATAGCCGGATTCTCGTCGAAGAAATGTGGCCGCGCTACGGATCGTTCCCCGGTTTCAATCCGATCGTTGAACTCTCGCTCACGTTCCACAACCTCGTGGTCGGCGCGAACGGTCAGCGACAGGCGATGTTCCTCGAAAACGTTTCCGGCCTGGCCGCGCGCATTCTGCGCAACTTCGATTTGTCGCCCACGGACTCCGCTCTCATTTGCTCATCGAGCGGATGCAATGTCGTCCCAATCGAGATTGCCGAAGGCTTCCGGCAGCGCGGTGTCAGAGTCGTTGCCATCATCTCGCGAAAACATTCCGATGCCAGCACCAGCCAGCATGCCGGCGGCAAAAAGCTTCAGGACTTCGCTGACATCGTTCTCGATACCGGCGCGCCCGTCGGCGACGCCATGGTGCGAGTCGATGGACTCGATACGCCCGTCGCTCCCGGCTCGACCGTCGGCGGATGCATGTTGATCAATTCCATGAAGGCTGAAGTCGCCGCCCGCCTCACCCGCGCCGGACAGCCGCCGAAAGTGCTCACCGCTGGAGCCGTCGTGGGCAAAGAACGCGCGACCGAACTTTTCGAGTCCGCGTACGACGAACACGCGCATCGTCTCGCCAAGCTGTTCTCGAACGTTCGCGCCCCGCAATGAATGGCGGCGGTTCACAACGTCAGGTGCTGCTCGTCGAATGTCCCGATCGCCGTGGACTCGTTCACGCGATCACCGGCGTCTTGCTCCGCCACGATTGCAACGTGACGCGCAACCACGAGTTCGTGGACAGCGACGCGAACCGCTTCTTCATGCGCACCGAGTTCACCGGCCATGTTGATGGCGAACGCATCGTGGCAGAGACCACGTCCTTTCTTCCGGATGGAGGTGTGACGCGCCTCGCTTCGCCGGGCAAACGCCGCGTCGTCGTTCTCGTCTCGCGCGAACATCATTGCCTCGCCGATCTGTTGGTGCGGAATGCGTTCGGCGAACTTAACAGCAACATCCTCGCGGTGGTCAGCAATCACGAGGCGCTGCGATCGCTCGTTGAGAAATTCGAGCTGCCCTTCCACTTCGTGCCGGCGGAAAATCAATCGCGCGATGAACACGAAGCCGAGGTTGTGCGCATCGTTGCGCAGTATGATCCTGATTGGCTGGTGCTGGCGAAATACATGCGCGTCCTCACGCCGGAGTTCGTGCAAAAATTTCCGCGCCGCATCGTGAACATTCATCATTCGTTCCTGCCCGCATTCATCGGAGCGAAACCGTATCAGCAGGCGTTTCAGCGCGGAGTGAAAGTGATCGGTGCCACGGCGCATTTCGTCACCGACGACTTGGATCAAGGCCCAATCATTGTCCAGCAAGTCATCCCCGTCGATCACACCCACAGTGCTTCCGACATGACGCAGGCTGGCCGCGATGTGGAAAAAATTGTCCTCGCGCACGCGCTGGAGTTGGTGTTTGAAGACCGTGTGTTCCTGAGCGGCAACCGAACGATCATCTTTGACTGACATGAAAAGCCAACCACTGCGCACCACCGTCGTCGGCAGCTATCCATTTCCTGGCTGGCTCGAATGCGCCGTTCAGCATCTCGATCAATTCGGTGAAGCGGATCGCGCGGAGTTGGTCGATGACGCTGTCGCCATTGCGGTGAGGGATCAGATCGAAGCCGGGCTCGATGTGATCACGGACGGCGAGCAGACGCGTTTGGATTTCAATCTGTCGTTCTACGGATTCGTCGAAGGTATCGAACTCGAGTCCGCACCGCCGCGTCGATTCGGTCCACCGGCGCACGATCAACGCGGCAAACATCAGGTGATCGGCGAACTGCGCGCGCCGCGCGGGCTGGGAACCGTGGAGGATTTCAAACGGCTCCAACGCATCGCGCCGCAAGGCCGCACGCTCAAGGCGAGTGTGCCTGGACCGTACACATTGAGCGGACGATTGCTGCCGAACAAGCGCTACCCGGACCGATACGCGCTCACGGAAGCGTTGCTGCCTTTGGTCCGCACGGAACTCGAAACGCTGGTCGCTGCCGGCTGCTGCGAGATCACAGTCGATGAGCCGTCGATGAGCTGCTACGCGCATCGCGAAGATCCGAAGCGCTTTGTCGAAATCTTCAATCGCACCGTCGAGCCAATCGTCGGCAAGTGCCATCTCTCCACCCACCTCTGTTTCGGCAACTACAAGGCGCGCGCCGTCGGTCCGCGTCTCTACGCCCCGATGTTTCCCGTGTTTCTTGACATGAATGTGGATGAGGTCCACGTCGAGATGGCGAGCCGCGAGTTTTCGGAGATCGAGCTGATCCGCCTCATCGCGACGAAGAAAGATGTCGCGGTCGGCATCATCGATGTGAAGAGCTATTACGTGGAGACGGTCGATGACGTGATGAACCGCGTGCGCGCGTGCCTGAAGTTCGCGGCGCCGGACCGGCTTTCGTTCGCGCCGGATTGCGGCTTGAGCCAGACGGCGCGCTGGGCGGCGAAGCAGAAATTGAAGAACATGTGCGAAGGCATCCGCGCGGTGCGCCGCGAGTTGGGCCTGCCGAACGCGTGACGGATCAGGGCATCGGTTGACGCTGCTCTTGCCGATCGGTAACTTCCAGACGTAATGATTTCGAGTTCAGCCACAGCCAGCAAAGCAGCGACGACCCCGAGCTTCCGTGTCGGTGACGAGCGGTTGATCAAGGTCACCGGCAGCGCTGCGGAGAAGGTGAGTTCATTGCTCACGCGGCAGGGCCGTCCTCAAGGCGTGCTGCGCGTGGCGGTCGTCGGCGGCGGTTGCTCGGGACTCCAATACAAAATGGACCTTCAAGACGCGCCAGCGTCGCGTGACATCCTCGTCGAGAGCAGTGGCATTAAAGTGGTCGTCGATCCCAAGAGCGCTCTGTACGTGACAGGCAGCGAGTTGGATTTCAGCGATGCGCTGCAAGGTGGCGGCTTCAAAGTCACCAATCCCAATGCTGCCACGAGTTGCTCGTGCGGCGAGAGTTTTAGCGCTTGAGCTGCGGCTCAAGTCCTCAAGGCCATGACGGATTACTTCGATCTGCTCGGTGAACCGCGCCGTCCCTGGCTTGATCCCTCTATCCTAAAACAGAATTTTCACATGCTATCCAACGATCTCCATCCCGATCGCGTTCACTCAGCCCCCGAGGAAGTGAAGCAGCGCGTCAGCCAGCGTTACGCCGAACTGAATGCGGCGCACAATGTCCTCCGCGAACCGCGCGATCGACTGCTGCACCTGCTCGAACTTGAGCTCGGCGCGAAGCCCAGGGACGTGCAGCGCATCCCGCCCGGCACGATGGAACTGTTCATCGAAGTCGGCCAACTGTGCCGTGACATCGATACGTTCCTCGACGAGCGCAACAAAGTGACATCGCCGTTGCTGAAAGTGCAGATCTTCGAGCGAGGGATGGAATGGGCCGACAAACTTCAATCGTTGCAACAGCGTATCAATGCCAGGCGCGACGAACTGGCGGATGAACTACAACAGATGAACGCAGTGTGGAACTCAGCGCCGCCGATTGGTTCTTCCGATCGCGCTGCCTCGCTGCCGTTGGAAAGACTGGAACAACTTTATCGCGTCTTCAGCTACATCGCCCGTTGGTCCGAGCAGATCAACGAACGCATCGTTCAACTAGCGACCTGAAGGTGCGGGTTTTTTCCTCGGCGGTTTTTGTGGCTGAAAGAATTGATAAAGCTGGCTGATGCCTTCGCCGCCGGTGGTGTTGCCGCTTCGGATCGCCTGCTGGAACGCGACTTTGAAAACCACCATCTGCAACCACGCCTGAACTTCGGCTTCGGTTTTGAGGTTGCGGCCCGTTTCCTCCTTCAGCCCGATCACGATGTCCTGGTTGTTTCGAGGGTTCGCGAGGTCCCTGACCTTGATCTTGCCGATCGAGAGAATCAGCGTGTCGATGCCGCCGAAATCCACGCCGGGAAAGTCCGTTTTGCTTTTGCCGCTCTCGCTGCCGCTTTTCTTTTTGGCAAGATCGTCGGTGTTCATTTTGCCATCGATGTTCCGGACCACGGTGACTTCCGAAAGGTTGAGGCGCACTGTCTTGAGACGGATCTTGCCACTCTTGATGTCCGCCGGCGCCACTTCGACGCGCAGTTCCGGCATTTCCAAAAACGTTCCGCCGCCGAACTCAGGCGTGTTGTAAATCTTCAGTCCTTCCAGATCGACGGTATGGGTGAGCACGCCGACGTCGAGTTTTGAGATTTTCGCATCCATGCCCGTGGCGTCGCGGATGTTTTTCTCCGCGGCTGATTTCGCCAGCGTATCTTTCACCAACAGCAACGCGACAAGCGCGACGATGGCAAGGATCACGAAGAACAGCGCAATGCGGAAAAACCATTTGAAGAGCGATCTCATGGCGGCACCTCACTCAATCGGAATGTCTTCAGGCCGGACTTCCAGGCACT
Source organism: Candidatus Acidiferrum sp. (assembly GCA_035318425.1). Taxonomy (GTDB): domain Bacteria; phylum Verrucomicrobiota; class Verrucomicrobiia; order Limisphaerales; family SIBH01; genus JANNGC01. The sequence continues at coordinate 13,122 of DATHEW010000153.1, forward strand.
CGTCCTGGTCTTCCCAGATCACGGCGGGAAATTGATCGAGGAGTTTCGGTGCCAGCTCGAAGCCGGCTTCGGCAAGCAAGTCCTCCGCTTTTTCCGCGGCATCTTCGAGCTTGCTGTTGTAGTCAGCCACACGCTTTTGCTTCTCCTCGTCCCAATGCGCGACCGCGTGGACCGGCGCATATTCATCCGCCCATTCAAGCAGTAAGTCGCGCGCTTCACCGGAAAGATTCTCCGACGGCACGGCCGTTCCGCCGCAATGGGGACAGCCCAACCCGGCCTCCTTCACATCGCGCGTGAGCAACGGCACGAGCGGCGAACCGCAACATTCCGCGGAGTTGTATGCGGCCGGAAAAGTTGCCATCCGTTGCACGGACATCCCGCGGTCGCGCGCCACCTGCGACGCGAGCCGATAGGCGCCGACGAGCGGATGCGAGAGTCTCCACACCTTGCCTTCGAGTTGGCCAAGTGTCTGCGCCATCCACCGAGCGAGAGTGAGATCGTCGTAGTCCTTGAACGCTACAGCATACTCTTGCCAAAGACGGTCGAGGGGCGATTCGGGATTTACTGACACGCCGCGGAAGATGCGGGTCAACGTTTCAACTTCAAAGTTCAAAGTGCGCCCACGCCCGGTAGTTTGCACTTTGAACCTGCGCCCTCGAGCGATAAGAACTCCGTCGTG
>DATHEW010000154.1:0-3528 GCA_035318425.1 Candidatus Acidiferrum sp.
GGAGACAAGAAGCTTCGGCGCGCCACTACTGGGAACGAGACCTTCCTTCTGCGCCATTGCTTCGACCGCTTCGAAACGCTTCTTCAATTCGGCGTTTTCTTTTTCGAGACGCTCCATGCGCACCGTGTTTCCGCTCTCGGCCTGCGCGAACGCATTGGGACTGGAAGCCAGCAGTGCAGTTCCAATACAAGCGCCGACCGCCATCGGTACGCGCGCGATACTTCGTTTGGGGTTCTTCCACCTCATAGAGTTTTAAGTTGTTCAGGTTGTTGTTTGGGTTGCGTCTTGAACGCACTGGGCACCCCTTAACACTGCGCGTGCCACTCGAAGAAATCGGGATGGGGAATGGCTGAATCGCGTTCAGCGTTCCGATGAACCGAACTCATTCCACCGACCTGCACGCCTGACTCTCAGCGCAGTGAAGCCAGCGATGTTTCTCAAAATAACGCATCAGCAGCGTTCATGAAGATGAGCCACATCGTTTTATGAGACTTCGCGAAGAGCAAAGGAACCATCCTGCTCAAACGTGATCACGCTGACGCTGAACAGCACTCCACAGCGCGATTGAAAACTCGGAGCCTCTGATTATGCTGTCGGCATGAAACGCATCATCGCACTCATCATCACCACATTGTTCCTCATTACCCTCGTCGGTACTTCCGCCGAATCACCGGCCACGAATACGAAATGGGAATACGCGGTCGTGAAATGGGACGGTCCCGATCGCATCTACTACAACCTGCCGGGCAAGTTCGAATTGGTTTACCTCACCAAACAAGGCGTGGTGATCCCGAAGGAAGCGCAGGCCGAGGAATTCTGTCTCGCACATGCGTCGAACAAAATGGCGAAGGACGGCTGGGAAGCAGTGAACCTCGATTCACGGCGCATTCTCTTCCGACGCGCGGCGCGTTGAGGCGCATCAGCGGCGTGGGAAAAACCTATTGACCCTGCGCGGCGCGTTCACGTAGCGTCGCCGCCCTGATGATGAATCTGGCCAACGTTTCCGTCGTAGTCGTCGTAATCTGACGCGGGCGAAGACGTTGTTGCCACAAAGGTCGCCCGCGGTTCCGAATGAGGAACGCGGGTTTTTGATTTTATGCGACACACCATATCGATCACGGTTGAAAACAAGTTCGGCGTGCTGACACGCGTGGCGGGACTCTTCTCGGGCCGCGGCTACAATATCGACTCGCTGAACGTTGCGCCGACGCAGGATCCGAATACGTCGCGCATGACGATCGTCACGCGCGGAGACGAGGCGACGCTCGAGCAAATCATCAAGCAGCTTAAGAAGTTGGTGGATGTCATCGACGTGCAGGATTTCCGCGAAGGCGAATCGGTCGATCGCGAACTGGTGCTCGTGAAGGTGAATGTGGATGCCCAGTCGCGCGCGGAGGTGATGCAGATCACCGACATCTTCCGCGCGAAGATCGTGGATGTGCAGCCGAAGAGCCTCACCATTGAGATCACGGGTGATGAGAGTAAGGTGGAGAAATTTCTCAGCCTCATGCACACGTTTGGCATCGCCGAGCTGACACGTACCGGCAAGGTGGCGATGGCCCGAAAGTGAAGGAGGAAATAGTAATCAGTAATCAGTGAACCAGTATTCATCCATCAGTGATCAACCCGGAATCGGTGTGACTGATTACTGATTCACTGATCACTTCATGAAACCCGAACTTGCACTGAAGAGTGCGATTGCGCTCAATAACCCGCTCTTAACGAAAGAACATCAATGCCAGCAAAAGTTTACACCGACAAAGACGCCGACCTGGGCGTGTTGAAAAACAAAACGCTCGCCGTCCTCGGCTTCGGTTCGCAGGGCCATGCCCACGCGCTGAATCTCAAGGAGAGCGGCCTCAATGTGATCATCGGCCTTTACGAAGGTTCGAAGTCGATCCCGGTCGCGAAGGAAAAAGGTTTTGAAGTCGTCACCACCGCTGAGGCCGTGAAACGCGCGGACGTCATCTTCGTGGCGTTGCCGGACACCAAGCAGCCGGCGTGTTATGAGAAAGACATCAAGCCGAACCTGACCAAAGGCAAGACGCTGCTGTTCAGCCACGGCTTCGCGATTCATTTCAAGACAATCGTTCCGCCGAAAGAGGTGAATGTGATCCTCGTAGCGCCGAAGGGGCCGGGGCACATCGTGCGCCGCCAATTCACCGAAGGCAAAGGCGTGCCTGCGCTGATCGCGGTTTATCAGGGCGGCACTGCGGCGAAGAAAGTCGCGCTCGCCTGGGCCAAGGGCATCGGCGGCACGCGCGCGGGCGTGATCGAAACGTCATTCAAGGAAGAGACGGAGACGGATCTTTTCGGCGAGCAGACGGTCCTTTGTGGAGGCTGCACTGCGTTGGTCCAAGCTGGATTTGAGGTGCTCGTGGAAGCGGGTTACTCGCCGGAGATGGCTTACTTCGAGTGCCTGCATGAGCTGAAGCTGATCGTCGATTTGATGAACGAGAAAGGCATCGCGGGAATGCGCTTCTCGATTTCCGAAACGGCGAAGTGGGGCGATGTCTCGGTCGGCCCCAAGATCATCGATGCTTCGGTGAAGAAGCGGATGAAGGCGGCGTTAAAGGACATTCAATCCGGCAAGTTCGCCAAGGATTGGGTGAAGGAATATCAGGGCGGTTACAAAAAGTACAACGCGCTGCTGAAGGCGAGCGAGAAACATGGCATCGAGAAGACGGGCGAGCGCCTGCGCTCGATCATGCCGTGGATGCCGAAGCGGAACATCAAAGGTGCGCAAGCGGCGTACTGAAGACCCGAGCTTTTTTCGCGGCCGCTGGAGTCGACTCCAGCGGCTTTTTGTTTTCACGCTGGAATGCGCATCGGCGCCTTTGAGAGATGCAGACCGGTTTTCATTTGGCCTCTCGCAACGCGTTCCTTAACGTAGCGGCGTTCGTCGCATGAAGCCCGTATTGCGTGTATTGATCGTCGAAGATTCAGAGTTCGACGCGCAGATGATCACGAGCCTTGTCCGCAAGAGCGGCTATGAGGTCGTGTCCGAACGCGTTGAGACGGCCGACGCTCTCGCACGCACGCTAAGCGAAAAGAAGTGGGACATCATTCTGTCCGATTACAATCTCCCGACTTTCAGCGCGCCTGAAGCGTTGAAGATCGTTCAAGACAGCAATCTGGATTTGCCATTCATCATCATCTCGGGTGGCATTGGTGAGGCCACCGCGGTGGCTGCGATGAAAGCCGGCGCGCACGATTACCTGATGAAGGGAAACTTGAGCCGGCTCTCCCCAGCGATCGAGCGTGAGTTGCGCGAGGCCGCCAACCGTCGGGAACGTCGCGAAGCGCGCGAGAAGTTGCTCGAGAGCGAGTTGCGGTATCGCATGCTCTGGGAATCGTCACCCGACGCCGTGTTGCTCATGGATTCGGAAAGCAAGACGCTGTTCGCGAATCCCGCGGTCGAGGTCGTGTTCGGGTACAAGCCGGAGGAAATCATCGGCAAAGCGCTGGCGACACTATTGCCGAAAGAGTTGCGCTCCAATGATGCCGTGGCCATCGAAGGCTATCTGC
>DATHEW010000155.1:0-2913 GCA_035318425.1 Candidatus Acidiferrum sp.
CTTTGAATTCTTTAACCAGGCCCATAGTAGATTTTCCTTCTCGAATTGTTTCCGCGGGACGCTAGCAGGGGTGGAAGGAGGCGAAAGAAAGAAATCCAATCAACCCTCTGGCGTTTCGAGAACCTGTTGAAGTCTCAGCCGTTGAGGCTCGGGAAGCCGGGTCAGCCATGATACGTCCACCAGCCCCACGTCGATCAGGTCGCGTAAATGCACGCGGTCCTTGTCACGAAAGGAAGTCAGTTTCATACGCACGAGGGCATCGAGGTTGAGCAGACGAAAGCCTGCGGCACTTTCAGTTTCAGTGACATCCGGTGCCGGGAGTGTGTACTCCGGCCGTACTTTCTCCATCGCCAACACCACGTGAACGGCATCGCGCGCCCGTGCATCGGGACCATCGAGGAACATCTCGATGCCGGCAACGTGGCTGCGAATGAAGCCTGCGTGCTCCATCGCGCGGGTGGCTGCATCCAGATCGGCACGGCGCAGGACGATATCCACGTCTTGAGTGTTCCGAACAGCGGTCTCGTCGATACGCGATACCCATGCGGCGACGGCGTTGCCGCCGGCAACACCGTAAGGCACGCCAGCCTTGTCGAGTGCCGCTGCGGCCCGCAACAAGCGTCGGCGAACTTTCTCCACCGCGTTCATCATGCGTTCCCAGGAAACATCGTTGTATGCCGTGAGCGCCACCGCATTGGCTATACCGGCAAAGGCCGCGCTCGGCAATCGCGGGCGTGCCGGGGCCACTAGTGGCGCAGCCATCTCGGCTGCGGATCGTCCACTGGCCGTCTCGGCTGGAGTGAACGCCCGGCCAGAGGCCCGGCGGACGCGTGGCAGAGGAGACGTCTGCCCCACTACTCTTGCTTCAGAGCGTCGCGTCCGTCACCGCGCCGAGATGCGCCGAGTTCACGAGCTTCGCGTACTTCGCGAGCACGCCGCGGGTGTAACGCGGCAGTGGGGCTTTCCACTTCGCGAGACGCTTTTGGATTTCAGCCGCAGGAACCTCCAAATTGATCTGCCGCTTCTCGGCATCGATCGTGATCGGATCACCATTCTTCAAAATGGCAATCGCGCCGCCGACCTGTGCCTCCGGCGTGATGTGTCCAACGACGAATCCATGGCTGCCGCCGCTGAAGCGTCCGTCCGTGATCAAGGCGACTTCCTTGCCGAGACCGCGGCCCATGATCGCTGAAGTAGGCGAAAGCATTTCACGCATGCCGGGTCCGCCTTTCGGTCCCTCGTAGCGAATCACAACCACGTGCCCAGACTTCACGGTGCCATCGAGGATCGCGGCCAGCGCCGTCTCCTCGCTCTCGAACACGATCGCTTTGCCGCTGAAGCGCAATCCTTCCTTGCCGCTGATTTTCCCGACGGCGCCCGTCTCGGCGAGGTTCCCACGGAATACCACAAGATGGCCGTCCTTCTTGATCGGATTGTCGAAGCTGCGAATCACATCCTGGCCAGCCGGGTACTTCGGAGCGCCCTTCAAATTCTGCGCCAGCGTCTTGCCGGTGACCGTCATGCAGTCGCCATGAAGCAATCCCTTATCGAGCAACATCTTCATCAACGGAACCGTGCCGCCGATCTTCACCAACTCCGCCATAACGTATTTGCCGCTGGGCTTGAGGTCTGCCAGCACCGGCGTGCGCTTCCCGACACGCGTGAAATCATCGATCGTGAGCGTCACGCCGCAAGCGTGCGCCATCGCGAGCAAATGCAACACGGCGTTCGTCGAGCCGCCGAGCGCTGTCACCACTGTGATGGCGTTCTCGAACGCCTTCTTCGTCATGATGTCTCGAGGGCGGATATTCTTCTTCAACAGGTTCAACACCGCCGCGCCGGCGCGTTCGCAGTCGTTGGTCTTGTCCTGCGAAATCGCCGCCTGCGCCGAGCTGTTGGGCAAACTCATGCCTAACGCCTCGATCGCACTCGCCATCGTGTTGGCGGTGTACATGCCGCCGCACGAGCCCGCGCCGGGGATAGCGCAGGACTCGAGCTTCTCCAGAGCTTCGTCCGAAAACTTTCCCGCGGCGTGTTTGCCCACAGCTTCGAAAACCGAGACCACGTCCACTGGTGTGCCTTCAAAATCGCCTGGCAGAATCGTGCCACCGTAAATAAAAATGCCGGGACGATTCAGTCGCGCCAAAGCCATCAGGCAGCCGGGCATGTTCTTGTCGCAACCGCCGATCGCCACCACGCCGTCAAAGCCTTCGCCGCCCGCAACCGTCTCGATCGAGTCGGCGATCACCTCACGCGACACGAGAGAATATTTCATTCCCTCAGTGCCCATCGAGATGCCGTCGCTCACCGTGATGGTGTTGAACACGACCGCTTTGCCGCCAGCCTCATTGATGCCTTGCGCCACGCTGACGGCGAGTTGATCAATGTGAATGTTGCAGGGCGTGACCATGCTCCAGGTGGAAGCGACGCCGACCTGCGGCTTGCGAAAATCCTCTTTCTTGAACCCGACCGCATACAACATCGCGCGGCTCGCGGCTCGCTCGACGCCATCGACAACCTGCGACGAGTAAAAGCGTTCGAGCGATTTGGGTGATTGCGGCGCCTGGGGCACGGCGCGCTTGGACAATGACTTCGTTTTCATTTTGGAGCGCGGAGTGTCGGGGAAAAAAATCCAAATTCCAAATCCCAAACTTCCGCGCTTCCGATCCGGGTTTTGTTGGAGTTTGGTGTTTGGATTTTGGATGTTCTCCTCATGCGTTCCCGAGTCAGCGCAGGATTGGTCATGTATCGCCGCCACAACGGCGTGCTGGAATTCTTCTTGGCGCATCCAGGCGGGCCCTTTTCGCGGAAGATGGACGACGGCTTCTGGACGATTCCGAAAGGAGAGCAGGGCACCGGCGAGTCATTGATGGATGTGGCACAGCGCGAGTTCGAGGAGGAGACGGGGCTGAA
>DATHEW010000156.1:0-2541 GCA_035318425.1 Candidatus Acidiferrum sp.
ATTATCGTCGCACCAGAGCAATTCCACGCGGCTCTCGCGGACTTCGTAACGCACAAACAAAAGCTGTTGCCCACCCATCTGCAATCGCTTGAAACCATCCTCAAGCAATCACCGGGCGTGGATGATCCGGAGAAATTGAAGCGGTTTCTTTTCTCCGCGTGGAAAGAGCGCGGGCTCGGATACGTGTTGCTGGTCGGGGACGTGGATGTGTTGCCGGTGCGTTACATGGCGCTGGATCGCATCACGCCGGCGGCGTTCGATTACTCGTTTTATCCCAGCGACCTGTACTACAGCGATCTCGCGAATGCGGACGGTTCGTTCGACAGTTGGAACGCGGAGACGAACGGGTTTCACGCCGGCTACTTCGGTGAAGTACGCGGCGAGAAGAACAAAAGCGATCCGATCAACTTCGACGAGGTCGATTACCGGCCGGACATCGCCGTCGGGCGCTGGCCGGTGAGCACGGCGGAGGAAGTGCGGCTCGTGGCATCGAAGTCGATTCGTTACGAGAACGAAGTGCTCGCCAACACCAACTCATATCTCCACCGCGCCGCGTTCCTCGCCGTGGATGGCTGGGTGGACACGCGGAGGCAGATGGATCGCCTGTACTCCCAACTCACGAACGCGTGGCAGGTGGAGCGCCGCTATTACTCCGACACGAAGCGCGCATCGGCCACGCCGGCGCCGGATCACGCGCAAGTTCGGTCCTTGATGAGCGGTGGCGTTGGGCTCGCTGTTCACACCGGCCACGGAACGGAAATGAGCTGGGAGAAATGTTTCAACCTTCGCGACCTCGATCGCATCACGAATGCGAGCGCATTGCCGGTCGTTGTTTCGGCCGGATGCAGCACCGCGTATTTCGCGCCGCTCGCGCCTTATGGCGCTTACGTGGACGTGAACGGCGTCGAACACAAAGGCACCGACAAGAAGGAAGTCTTCACCGCGCCGCCTCCGCCACCATCGCCGTATCAGCGCGGCAAGTTCAATCCCACCGGCCTCGGCGAACAAATCCTGAAGCGCAGCACCAACGGCGGCGTTGCCTACATCGGCTGCAACACCGGCAGCCAGCCGTGCGGGCTGACGCTCGTCGATGGATTCATCGCATCACTCGCCACGCGCGAGCAGCCAACGCTCGGCGATTGTTGGGCGGATGCCGTTCGCCACTACTTTGAAAAGGAGCAACTCGCGACGTTGAAACCAGATGCAGGCTGGTATCCGCCCAGCATCTTTTTCCAGGCGATGAAGTTCATGGTGTTCGGCGACCCGAGCCTTCGTTTGCCAGCGAACCGGCATTAAACAAAGAACACGCATGATCAGAGTGTTGCTCACGGCGGCGACGTTGGTTCTCGGAGTGGTGAGGACTCAAGCGCAGCTCACGCTGTCGTGGACGAATAATTTGCTGACGATCGCAGGCTCCGAGCTGCCAGGGAACAAACTCGAAGTTTGGTATCTCGAAGCGTTCTGCCGTCGCGGTTCGACGAAACGTGACTGGCGCGAGACGACTTTTCTTCACAAGACCGAGTTGCTCGCGAGCGACAGCAAACTGCTGAAGTTCCGCACGCGCGTGCAACCGAACGTCGAAGTGCTGCACGAAGTATACGCCGGCGCAAACGAGGTAAGCTTCGAGTTCAACTTCACGAATCACGGCACGAACCGCGCGGACATCGAATGGTTTCAGCCCGCGTGCATTCGCGTCGAGCGGTTCACCGCGCGGCAACAGAGCAACTACACCGACCGCGCATTCATCTTCACGGCCAAGGGTCTTACTCGGCTCGCGGATACGCGGCGCACGGAAGAAGCTTTGTATCGCGGTGGTCAGGTTTACGTGCCCGCAGGCATCAATCTCGCCGACGTGAATCCGCGTCCAATCTGTGGGGACCGACCCGTCAATGGACTCATTGGCTGTTTCAGCGCGGATGATCGCTACATCCTCGCGACCGCGTCTGACCAGACTCACGAGCTGTTTGAAGGTGTGTACGTATGCTTGCACAGCGATCCTCATGTGGGCGGGCTTGCGCCAAGTGAAAAGAAAACGCTGCGTAGCAAAATCTATCTGCTGAAGAACGATGTGGCCGAACTGAAGCGTCGATACGAACGCGACTTCGGTTCCAAGAAGCCTTGAGTTCAACTCGCGACCGTGGCGCGCAAAGCTGGCGACGCAAAAACTTTTTCATCCACAACGCAGCGCGGCTTGCGTCCGTTCATCAAGTCAACAATCGCATTCGCGGCCGCGTTGCTCACTTTCTCTCCCGTCTCGAAAGTAAATGAAGCCTGGTGAGGCGTGATGAGCACATTCGGCGCGGTGCGAAGCGGGTGATCCTTCGGCAGCGGCTCAACGACGAACGCGTCCAGCGCAGCGCCGCCAATCCACTTCTCAGTCACCGCGCGCACCAGCGCCGTCTCATCCACTAACGCGCCACGGGCGGTGTTGATGATGTACGCGTTCGGTTTCATGCGACGCAACTGCGCTTCGCCGATGAGCCCGCGGTTCTGCGGAGTCAATGCGGCGTGCAACGAAATGAAATCACTATGCGCGAGCAG
>DATHEW010000157.1:0-2451 GCA_035318425.1 Candidatus Acidiferrum sp.
CGACGTTTAGCAATCAACGGCTGAAGGTCGCACGCGGGCGTCCTGGGTGGTCAGGCTCACTGAGCCGCAGCACAAGCCTCGCTAGTCAATCATCGCGAATGCAATGTGAATGCCACGGTGTTAGCAAAAACCTGGCGGGTCATGAAAAAGGACTCAGGTCGATTTGACCTAAGTCCTTGCGGGGTAAACTGCCGGAGACAGGACTTGAACCTGCACTCCCATTACAGGAACCAGGCCCTCAAGCTAATCTGCGTCCATTTGCCCCGCAAGGCATACATGCTTGTTTGGTGTGGGATCTCGTTTCGTTGTTGGAGGTTACGGTTAGACCACTAGGGCATCCGCATTGTACGCGCGTGGGCTCGGTTTGGGCAATAGTGTTAGCAAAATGCTAGCAAATATTCCGACCAGCTTTTTGCCCCTCAACCCCAGAGGCGCCAGGACGATTGCCTGGCTTTACTAACCCGGATTATTCATCAGCTTAACCAAGCTCGTGGTTGAACGAAAAAGTTTGCTGCCTCGATCCGGATGGGGGCCAAACGTCAAGCTGCGCGCACACCGCCCCCTTACCCCCATGAAGAAGAGTCGGTTTGGCTTTGGGTTATGAACTCGGATGAGGGGATGGTGTGGATGAGATCGTGGCAAGACGGGAGATCACCTGCTGCAGATACTTCAAATGAGGCCAATGTGCGGACAGTCGAACGACGGTGCGCCGCGCGCGAACCAAAACCTCCGCCGCGACTTTGATGAGCAGACTTCGCCACGTGCACGGCTGAGCCTCCGCCAACCGATCACGCCGGCGACGACGCTGATAATAACGCCGTCGCTCCCCATCCTTGAACGCTTGCGGCGGCATCTCCGACGGCGGCTCGGGCAGTTCCGGTAACGCCATCGCTTGACGAAAGCGCACCATCAAGTTGAACGCCTCGCAGTGCAGATAGAGCCGAAAGAAGTTCGCCAGGAAACGATGATCGCTCGTGCGGTCCATTTGCAAACCGCACTTGAGTTCCTTGTTGCGATTCTCGCTTTCGCCGCGCTCGGCATAGTCGTCGTAAGCAGCGCCGGGTACCACGCGGGCGCCAGGACGATTGGTGACAATAAAGCGGCGATTGGTGCCTTGCGTATTCGCTTCGGCTTTGACGATTACCCAACGCGCACACGGCCACGTGCCGGCGCGATACCAGAACGCATCGAACAAGCGTTGCGGCGTTTTCGTCTCCTGGAACTTTCTCACCGCCTCGGCGAGCAGCTTTTCGCTGGCTTTTTGCAGGGTTTTATTGGCGGCGATGCCGAACAGGTATTCGACATCGAGTTGATCGCAGACGTGGTACATCCACGGCATGCCATAGCCCGCATCGCCGCGCACCAAGATGCGCAGGTGCGGCCAAACGCGCCGCAAGCGCTCGACCAAATACCGCAAGTCGTCGTCTGCGCCCAACGCCGCGTGTACCGAACCGGGCCGCAACGACAACACGACGACCTGGTCGTTGTCGGCACACGTGATGAAGGAAGGAAAATACTGATACTGCTCGAAGTAACCGTGGAACAAGACGAGTTGCTGCGCGCCGTGCGCGGGATCATCGACCGCATCAAGATCGAGCGTGATCCGGAGTGGCGGCGCCGCGAACGAAGCAATGAACTGATCGACGAACTGTTCGCGCAAGCGCTTCAGCGAAGGAATGTCGATGGCGTTTTCGAAGCGCGACAACGTGGGTTGGCTGGCCAAGTCCGGACCGTCGGGCGAGCGATCGGCGATCAACTTGAAAACCGGATCGGCACGCAGGGCATCGTGATCGTTCTGATCGACGTAATCGGCGAGGATGCCGTAGACGCGCGAGCGCGTCATCTCCAGGAAGGAATGCTCGGCCGACTTCGGATCGCGAACATCGCGGAGCGCCGCAGCGAACGAACGCGAAAGACCGATCCGCTCATCGAACTCGCGGATCGGCAACAAGCCTGCATCGCTGGAGAGTTGCGCTGCCGAGGTTTCCACGACCACGGGAAGATGTTGGAAAAAAGAGAAGGATCCCTGAAGAACAGACTGTATACTCATCGATGGCCTCCTGCGGCGACGTAATGGCTTGTTGTGCTAACCATTTAGACGCCGACCGGAGGCTTTTATTTTGGAAGTGATGAATAATTCGGGTTAGTCGGATGAGCCTGTTTGGACAGCAGCCACTTTGTAATGGTATTTGAGGCAAGTGGTGTTGAGGTAGTAAGTTCGGCTTGCGAGGAATGAGGAAAAAGATGCCTAGTCTCATTTACGCCGTTTTGGGGGATGAAGGGGTGGATAATTGAAGGGTGAACAGCTGCAATAACGCGAGTCTTCTTAGGATTGGCGGTTGCAGGGAGTTCACACATGAGCATGGTAGAAGCGCCTTTTTTGTCATTCTGGCCGGTATGGACAAGTCAGCGAGCTCGCCCGCGAGCACGGCATCCATCGGCAATGGGTAT
>DATHEW010000158.1:0-3790 GCA_035318425.1 Candidatus Acidiferrum sp.
CAAAACTTTTGACACGTTGTTCACCAAATCGGCGTGCGGAAGTCGGGCTTGCGTCGCTCACCTTCGTTTCGCACGATGCGCGCCATGCTATCCCGCGTTTGTTCCGCCGCGGTCCAGGGCATCGAAGCATTTCCCGTCGAAGTCGAAGTGAACGCCGGTTGGGGCGACACGAATATCGTCATCGTTGGCTTGCCCGATGCGGCGGTGAAAGAATCCCGCGACCGCGTCACCACCGCGTTGTCGAACTCCGGCTTCAAATTCCCCATGGGCCGCACGACCATCAATCTCGCGCCCGCCGACGTGAAGAAAGAAGGTCCCAGCTTCGATCTCCCGATCGCGATCGGAATGCTCGCGGCGAGTGAACAAGTCGAAGCGGATCAACTCGACAATTTCATCATCGTCGGCGAACTCGCGCTCAGCGGTGAAGTCCGCCCGGTGAAAGGTCTGCTGCCTATCGCGCTCCGTGCGAAAGCTGAAGGCAAGACCGGTCTCCTTGTCCCCGCCGAGAACGCAGCGGAAGCCGCGGTCGTGAGCGGATTGCAAGTCATCCCAATTCACAATTTGCGCGAGGCCACCGGCTTCCTGGAAGGACAGCTCAGGATCGACGCCACGCGGGTTGATCTCGCCGCTTTGTTCGCTGAACCGAACGATGGCGAGGTGGATTTCGCCGACGTGAAGGGGCAGGAATCCGTGAAGCGCGCACTCGAAATCGCGGCGGCTGGCGGACACAACATTTTGCTGATCGGTCCTCCCGGGACAGGCAAGTCGATGCTCGCGAAACGTCTCGCCACAATTCTTCCTCCGCTCACGCTCAATGAGGCGCTGGAGACCACTAAGATTCACAGCATCGTTGGGTTGCTTACCGCAGGACAGGCGCTCGTCACGCGCCGTCCTTTTCGTTCACCGCATCACACGGCCAGCGACGCGGGATTGCTCGGCGGCAACATCAATCCAACACCTGGTGAAATTTCTCTCGCGCATCACGGCGTGCTGTTCCTCGATGAATTGCCGGAGTTCAAACGGAGTGTCCTCGAGACGATGCGCCAACCGCTGGAAGAAGGACGCGTCACGATTTCGCGCGCCGCGGGCACAATGACATTTCCCTCCGAGTTCATGCTCGTTGCCGCGATGAATCCAACGCCCGACGGGAAGATGGCGCACGAGTCGCGCAGTTCGCCGCGCGAGATCCAAAATTATCTGGGCCGCATTTCCGGGCCGCTGCTTGATCGCATCGACATCCACGTCGAAGTGCCGCCGGTGAAATTCCGCGAGATGACAGGCACGAAGATGGGCGAAAGCTCGGGGGACATTCGCGCGCGGGTCATCGTATCGCGTGAGCGCCAGCACAAACGGTTCGCCGAGAATCCCCGCGTCACGTGCAACGCCCGCATGGGCACGCGCGAATTGAAAAAATTCTGCGGGCTCGACGAGGCGACGATGGAGTTACTGAAGCACGCCATGAGCGATTTGAACCTCAGCGCCCGCGCCTACGATCGCATTCTGAAGGTCGCGCGCACGATCGCTGACGTCGAAGGCGCGGAGAGCATCAAGTCGGAACACATCTCCGAGGCGATTCAGTTTCGTTCGCTCGATCGCCAGATCTGGACATAGCGAGTTCGCGCTTCACTTCGCGTGCATGATTGTGTTCACTGCGCGCGTGAACATCTGGGAAAAACTCTCGAAGGTCGTGGTGTTCCTGCTGTTCGTGGCGGGCATCGCCGCGGTTTCCGTGTGGTATCTCCCGCTCATCCGCCAGAACGAACGTATGCGCCAGGATCTGCTCAAGATCGAGGCCAAGGTGAAGACCGAAGAAGAAAAAGGCCGCATGCTCCGCGCGTCGCTCGATGCCGTGAAGAATGATCCTCGCACGATCGAACGTCTCGCTCGCGCCAACCTTGGCTTCGCAAAACCTGGCGAGGTCGTTGTTCGGTTCGAAGAACCGAGACGTTGAACGCGTTCGATGTCTGGTTCGCTTCACTTCCGTCCGCTTGCCTTGGCGGCAACGCTGTGACAATCCTTCCGCACTCACAAACGGTTGAACTATGAAACGCAACGCATTACTCGCCGCCGCCTTCTGCATCGCACTCGGTGTGAGCGCAGCGGAATTGCGCGAAAGCACGATCGTCCAGGTCGTCAACGAAGTGAAATTGATCCCGGCCAACGCGGCGGAAAAAGAAGCGCGCGCCAATGACGCCGTCCGCGCGCCCGACAAAGTCCGCACGGGCGCGAAGTCGCGCGCGGAGTTGCAAGCCGCCGATAAAACACTCACCCGGCTCGGTGCGAACACCGTGTTCTCATTCGAACAATCCGGTCGCACGCTGAATCTTGAAAAAGGTTCCGTGCTCTTCCACTCACCTGCGGGCCGGGGCGGCGGCACCATCAAATCCGCCGGTGCAAGCGCCGCGGTTCTCGGCACGACGTTGATCGTCGCCGCCACTGCGGATGGCGGATTCAAATGCATTCTTCTCGAAGGCAAGGGAACGATCACGTTGCCGAATGGCAAGACGCAGCGGCTGGAAGCAGGAGACATGGTGTTCGTGCCGGCGGGTGCGCATAATTTCGGCGCGACTGTGAAAGTGGACCTCGCGAAGCTCGTCGCGGGATCACAACTGGTGAACGGGTTTCAAAATCCTCTTCCCACTCTCGCGGCGATCGACAACGAAATTGCCAAACAACGAATCGCAATCATCTCCGGCGACTTCGAAGAAACCGGAGTGATGATCGGCAGCGTGGGCACGGGCAATGATCCACTTCCTCTCAGTCCCATCAATCAGCAGGCATCGACGCTGCCGCCGATTGTTCTGCGCGTGAATCCTCAGGGAGAAAATCGCAGTGGCATCGTGAACCTCGGTTACGGCTCGGTCCCTTACTCGATCCGCTTCAACGACAACAAATAACTCTTCAAATAGATGAAAAATTCATTTGCTGTTGCCCTCTTGTTCATGACCGTCGCGGCGGCGCTCGCGCAGAATAATCCCGCCGTCAGTCAGGCCGACACGACCCGCACGCAGCGTGACACCGACAAGGTGCTGCGCGACTTGCAACCTGGGGACGATGTACCGTCGCTCTACGCCGACGAGGATGCGGATGTCGGGCCTCAAACGATTCTGCGGGAGAAAAAGCAAACATGGTTTCGCGGCCTGTGGGACGGACAGTTGTTCTACACCGACAACATGAACTTCGCGGAACGTGATGAGCGCGAAGCTGTTGTGGCCGTGAACACATTGGAAGCGGCAATTACTCCGCCCGCCTGCATCACCCGCTTCGCATCATTCCGTCCGGAGATCGGCTATCGACACCAGTTCTTCAACTATCTGGGCGGCGATGGCCGGAACGATTTCGATTTCGATTCTTCCACCGTGTTCGCCGGCATTCTGGCCCAGACGAAGCATTACCAGATGCGCGTCGGGGGCGATTACATGCGGTTGATCGATCGGGAGGATGATGGCGAGTTCTATCGCGAGTACGTTCCCCGATGGTCACTGCAACGCAACTTTCGCGTCTGTGAGCGCAGCATGTTTTCCGTCTCGTATCTCGGCAGCTATCATTTCACCAGGGAAGACGCGCCGGACATCACGACTCCGCCTTTCGTGGTGCTCGGGGCAATTCCTGATGATCGCAGCGAACGCTGGGAGCACACCTTCATTGCGGCTTACAGCGTGGCCTTGCCCTGCAAGCTGGTCGCGCAACCGTTCTACCGCTTCCAATTGAACGACTTCGCGAACACCGATGAGTCCTACGATATTCATACGGTCGGATTCTCACTGGGCTGGTTTCCCTGCGCCAACTT
>DATHEW010000159.1:0-8163 GCA_035318425.1 Candidatus Acidiferrum sp.
TTGAAACAGTTCTCGCTCTGCTACACCACCAACTCCGGCGTGTGGCAGAAGCGCGTTTGGCACGAAGCGTCAGCGCAATTGAGCGGACGGCAACTGTCAGCGGAGTTGCCCGAATCACGCCCTCTCGTCGCGTTCATGGTCACTACGGATGAACGCGGCGCGCGCGTCAGTTCGGAGCACGTGGAGTTGAAGTGACGATCGATGGCGGCGGATGGGTTTCACGAGTCTGCTCAATTGGTTTTCAGATCCTCATCCCGCCAAAGTGTCTGGCTACAGTCTGGAAATCCTCCGGCGTGTCGAGGTCGAGATCCAGGCCATCGTCATTCACGGGCAGCAACTGCACCTGCAAGGCGTGCGTAACGAGAAATTCTTTTAGCGTGCGATGTTCCGAATTCGCGAGTGCGAGGAAGCAGCGTCGCGGCAGGAACACAGGATGGCGGGCGCGCCCATTTGAGGTGGGCTGGAAGATGCGTTCCGGCTCCTGACGCGCGAAGTAGGCAAGTGCAGAAAGTGTTTCGTTGGCGAGATGCGGTTGATCGCCCAGCGCGACGGCCCAGTGCGTCAGCGTCGGCAACCAACCCGTCCACTCAGCCGCGCATCGAATCGAGCTGAACATGCCGCGCGCCGGATCTGGATTAATGATGCGGTTCGTGTTGGGAAGTTGCAGCCGATCCA
This sequence comes from Candidatus Acidiferrum sp., assembly GCA_035318425.1. GTDB lineage: Bacteria > Verrucomicrobiota > Verrucomicrobiia > Limisphaerales > SIBH01 > JANNGC01. The sequence goes on from DATHEW010000159.1 coordinate 676, forward strand.
ATTCAACCGTCAGCGATGAATCATCTGGACGGGAAACGACAGTGATCTGGTTGGCGCCAAGTTCTTTCCACTGCTGAATGATCGAGCCGATCACCGTGGTGTCGCGCCACGGCAACAAGAGCTTGGGTTTGCCCATGCGGGTTGAAGCGCCAGCGCCGAGGATTAGCACGCCCAAAAAACATGGCGCGCCAGTAATCATGCGCGATTCAGTTCGGCACGCCGTTGCACCAACCGGCCCGCAATGCTCACAGCGATTTCAGTCACGCTCCCCGCGCCGATGTTGACGCCCACCGGACATTCCACGCGTTGCAATTGTTCTTCGGTCGCGAGGCCATCCTCGATGAACTGCGCGAAGATCAGCCGCCGCTTCCGTTGCGAACCGATCATGCCGAGAAACGCAAAGGGCCGCTGAACCCATTCGCGCAGCACGAGCGCATCGTGCTGATGACCGCGCGTGACGATCAGGCCGAAGACATCGCGCGCAGGCAGCGCGTCGGTCAGCAGTTTGTCCCATGCATCCACTCGCAAGCGCACGCCTGTTGGAAATCGTTCACGGCTCGCCAGGGCCGGACGATCATCGAATACCGTCACCGCGAATTCGAGTTGCGCCGCGAGCGGTGCGAGCGCGTGGGCCACGTGACCGGAGCCCGCAATCCACAGCGAGCACGGCGGCTTAACCGTCTCACGATACAACCAACCTTCATCGCGGCTGACCGCGCGAGTGATGGAAAAATCTTCTCGCACACCCCAAGGCTGTGGCACGTCGCTGCGCGCGAGTTCGCGCCACAGACTCTCGGCATCTCGGGCGAGCGGGAGGATGACGCCGGAGACACGTCCGCCACAGATCAGCCCGTCGTCCCAACCGAAGTCGTGGTCCAGGACGAGATCGAACGCCGATGGTTTTCCGTTGAGCAACGATTGCCGCGCGCGTTCACGCACCTCGGCTTCAAGACAGCCGCCGCCGAGCGTGCCGACGATACGGCCATCCGCGAAGAACAACGCCTTGGCGCCGCGCTTTTGCGGGCTGGAGCCGCGCACGCCGGAAATGATCCCGAGCGCGAATGGCTCGCGCGCTTCGATCGCGGAAACTATGGCGGCGAAAAACTCCTGCATGCCGCGCAAAGTGTTCGCCGAGTCGCAGCGCTTGGCAACGTTGCTGTGCTCCCAGTTGGTTGATTTGTAATCGGCCTGCGAAGAGCCCCGCTCAGCCGCGCACGGCAGGCCCGGAGGCCCGGGACAACCGTGGGATTGCGCTTGCCGCGATCGGCCTTTATGAAAGGGCCGATGCATTTCCGAACCAAGATCCAAAGACTGCGCACGACACGCGTCCGTTGGACGGCCGCCTGAGCCATGCCGCCTTCCCAGCATCCGTCTCCCCGCGTCGCGATTATCGGCTGCGGTCTGGTGGGTGAGAAGCGCATCAAACTTCTCGCATCGGGCACCGTCACGGTCACGTGTGACTTGAATCTCGAACGCGCCAGGAAGCTCGCCGCCTTGTGTCCCGGCTCCGAAGCCACCGACTCGGTCGAACGCGCAGTGAGTTCGCCCAATGTTGATTGCGTGATGATCGCTACATTGAACGCTGCGCTCGCACCGATCGCGAAGCAGGCCCTCGCCGCCGGCAAACACGTGCTCGCGGAAAAGCCCGGCGCGATCAGCGTTCGTGAGGTGGAAGAGTTGGAAGCTACTTCCAAACAAACGGGCGCCCTGTATCGCGTCGGCTACAATCATCGTTTCCATCCAGCGTTCCTGAAGGCGCGCGAGATTTTTGATAGTGGTGTGCTCGGCCCGATGATGTTTTTGCGCGCGCGTTACGGACAGGGTGGTCGCATCGGTTACGACAAGGAATGGCGCGCTGACCCAAAACTCTCCGGCGGCGGCGAGTTGATTGACCAGGGCGTTCACCTCATCGATCTCGCGGGAATTTTTCTCGGCGAGTTCACGCAAGTTGATGGCCACGTGGCGACTTACTTCTGGAACATGCCGGTGGATGACAATGCCTTCCTCAGCCTCCGCAATGCCGACGGCAAGACGGCGTGGCTGCACGCGAGTTGCACCGAATGGAAGAACATGTTCTCGCTCGAAATTTATGGGCGCGACGGAAAGTTGCACATGGAGGGGCTCGGCCGCAGCTACGGCGTGGAGAAACTCACTTATTACAAGATGCTGCCGCAGATGGGTCCGCCGGAAACCAGCGTTTGGGAATTTCCGGGCGAGGACGACTCGTGGAAAATCGAGATGCAGGAATTTTTCGAGGACATCCGCCTCAAGCGCACGCCGCAGCCGGGATTGAAGGAAGCCAAAGCGGTCTTGCGCTGCGTCGAGGCATTGTACCGAAAGAGCAACGTGACCTGGCTGACGTCCATCACCTGATCCCGCTATCGTGACTCGAGCCGGAAGAATGCCGCGTCGTCCGGCGGGCTGAACTGAAACTCGAGTTTCCCTTCGTTGTTGATCGTCGTTTGCGGCGATGTCATCGGGAATACGACGAAGTTCGTCAGCAGCGTTGCCTTCTCCACGCCGATGGTGAGTGTGAATAGGCCATTGGTCGGGTTTTTCGCCATCAACGGACTCCGGACGTTGAGGGCCTGGAGCTGCGCCAGCGTGTAGAAGCCGGCAGCGTTGAGATTGGATATGGCGCCGTTCAGGTTTCCAAACAATGTGTTCACCAACTCGTGTTGCCTCGCGCGCCAATTGAATCCCAGCGGCGCCAACTGCAACTCGGAGGCGTCGTTGAGTCCGTCGCCATCCGTGTCTTGGAAAAACGAAAGCGAATAACCTTTGAGCGTGATGTCGAAGGGATGTTGCTCCTTGTCGTTGCTCGCGATGCGCAGCGCGGCCGTGAAGGTCCCGATGTTTTGAGGAGTGAAGCGAACGGTGAACGGGGTGCTCCCGCCCGCTGCGACAGGTGGTGTCGGATTGGTGATGATCGTGAACCGCGCGGAATCAGGGCCGTCATTCGTGATGGTCAGTCCGGTGAGGACATCGTTGCCGATGTTCTTGATGGTGAAGATGAGATTGGTGGCGTTGGTCCCAATGGTCATGAACTCATGCGTGCCGCCGTCCGGGATGTTCACGCCCAAGGGCTGTTCGATCGCGATTTCTGGAGCCGTCTGTTCGAAGACGAAAACGACGCCAGCGGAGTTGTCGTGAAACGGCGCGCCGACCAGGACGGTGTCGCCGTCCACTCCTACTGACGCGCCCATCCGGTAGGTCGGACTGCTGCCTTTGAGATAATCGCGCAACGTCCACAATGCATTCGTGCGCACGTACACGTAAGCAGCACCCACAGCCGTGCCATTGTTGTTGTAAGGATCACCGTTCACGCCGGTCGCGTTGCTTTCTTCGTAAGGCATTCCCACCACGATCTTGGCACCCGAAACGGCGACAGCAGAACCAAAGCGATCAAACGCGTCTGAACTGAGCGGCTTCAGATAAGCCTGCTGCGTCCATAGCGGGACGCCCAAAGGAAAGGAGCGGAAGAACACGTAAGCAGCGCCCGCTTGCTGCGCGTCGCTGTTGTTTTGGTTGCCATTGACTCCGGTGCCATCGCTGCGTTCGTCCGGCGCGCCGACGACGATGGTGTTTGTATCCACTGCCACCGAAGTTCCGAAACTGAAGGAGTGCGGCGGGTTGCTGGGCTTGAGGTACGCTTGCTGGCTCCAATTTCCTGAGCTCCGAGTAAACACATAGGCCGCGCCGGAGTTCACAATGCTGTTGTTGTTCTGATTGCCGTTTACCCCGGCAGCGTTGCTGTCCTCGTCCGGAGCACCCACGACGATCGTGTCCCCGGAAATCGCAACGGAGGTGCCGAACAAATCTCCTGGTCCAAGACTGCCGTCATTCCCACCGGTGTTGCTCGCCTTCAGATACGCCTGCTGGGTCCAGAAATACTGCCCGGCGAAATTCAGCCTGACAAAAACGTAGGCCGCACCGGAGTTCGTCGCGGAGTTGTTCGCTTCGTTGCCATCAACCCCGGTCGCATTGCCGTCCTCCCGCGGCGCTCCGACAACAATGGTGTCGCCATCCACCGCCACGGAACGGCCGAATTCATCACCGCTCTGGGCGTTGCTTGCGAGGAGGCGTTCGCCAGCGACCCAATTCGTGCCGGTCCGTTCAAACACATGCGCGTCGTTCCCATTGAGCGTTCCCACCACGGCGATGTTGCTCGAAATGGCTACCGACCAGCCGAATCCATCTCCAACCGACGCCGGAGCGGCTTTCAAATACGCTTGCTGAGTCCAGTTGGTGCCGTTGCGTACGAAGATGTAGGCGGCACCCGTGTCCGCATCGAGGTTGTTGGTTGCACCGTTCACCCCGGAAGCATTGCTGTCCTCATAAGGCGCGCCGACGATCACCGTGTTGCCCGAGATGCCAACGGACCAGCCTGCGAGGTCGTCAGCATCGGCGTTCTTCGCGCGAAGATATGTTTGCTGCGCGAAGGTCGGATCAACGGTGAGCGGGTAACGTGCAGAAGTTTCGTTCACGCTCAGGATCACGCGACGATCTTCGGTTTGCATCGTGGCCGGGAACTCCGCGCCTGTGGCGTCGAAGACCTTCAGCCTCTCATACGACATGACAGTGCGGCCCGCGTCGTCGCGCAGCACGAGATTCTGTCCAGCCGCATCTGCATGCGGCGTGAGATCGCCCAAGACGACCATGGTCAGGCGAAGCGATTCGCCTTTGGGATTTGCGCTGGGGCGCCTGGCGAGAGTGAAGCCGTGTTCCAATCCCGCGGGCGTGTTGTGAAACCATTCGACCAAGTGCGGATTGCGAATGATCTCAACACGCTGGCCGGACACTTTCAGGTCACCTGCGCGCATCTGGCTTGGCTTTGATCCGTAGCCGATGTTTTCCAATGTCCACGTGATGGAATGATTGGGTGCGTTGCTTGCATCGCTCGTGCGGATGCGCAGGTGCAAACCCTCGCGTGTGAAGGTGCTGAACAATCCGTGCGCTGGATTTGCTGCGAAATGTTTCAGCTCCGAACCGCTCTTCACATCGTAGCGCGCAGCGGTCATCGCAGCGTGGAGCGAATCGTACAGCGCGGCGTTCTTGAGTTGGGTTACGGCACTGCTCTCGGCTCTCTCACCGTGAACGGCCGCGCCTTGCGCCGAAGTGATGAAAAGCGCGAAATAGACAAGTAGCGCCGAAGCCGAAGTGATGCAGATGTGAATCGTCTTCACAGGTTGTTCTCCCTGGTTGATTTGTGCCGGCGATCAGGTCGGGTGCTCCAACAACGCCCCCCAAGTTGCCGACGAACGGTTGGCTGTAGCACTTTGAAAAGCCGTAGGCGAGCGGAACTTCTCAGGCGCGCACTACCGCTGTGACGCGGTCGGTGATGCTTGAGGCGAGAGCTGAGTGAACCCTTGGCCGACCGAGCAGAAAACTCCAAATACCTGTTGCACGAGGAAAATCATCTGATAAATATCACCGCTCCGTTTCCGGGCAGCCGGGAGCATGGGTTAATCACTGATTTAGAATGCCGACAATCAATCAACTCGTCCGAAAAGGGCGTAATCGAGTTCGTTACAAGTCGAAGTCGCCGGCGCTGGAGAATGCGCCGTTCCGTCGCGGCGTGTGCCTGCAGGTGATGACGCGTACTCCAAAGAAGCCGAACTCCGCGATGCGCAAAGTGGCGAAGGTCCGCCTGACGAATGGGTTCGAGATCATTGCCTACATTCCTGACGAAGGTCACAATCTCCAGGAACATTCCATCGTGCTCGTGCGCGGAGGCCGTGTGAAAGATTTGCCAGGCGTGCGTTACCACATTGTTCGTGGCACGTTGGACGCAGCGGGCGTCGAGAAGCGCCGCGTGAGCCGTTCCAAGTACGGCGTGAAGAGGCCGAAGGTAGCCAAGAAGGCGGCGTAAGCGGCTCCATAATTTTAACCTTTTAAGAAATTCATGTCTCGTCGTCGTCAAGCTGATAAGCGTCCGTTGGTTGAAGATCCGAAGTTCCATAGCGCACTCGTCACGCGCCTCGTGAACACGGTGATGCACAGCGGCAAGAAGAACACCGCGCAACGCATCGTTTACGGCGCGTTCGAAAAAATCGTGGAGAAGAATCCGCAGACGAACCCCCTTGAAGTCTTGCAGCGCGCGGTGGACAACGCCAAGCCGCGCATCGAAACGAAAGCGCGCCGCGTCGGTGGCGCCACGTATCAGGTGCCGCTGGAAATCACAGTGGATCGCCAACTCGCACTTGCGGTTCGTTGGTTAGTGGATTTTGCTGACTCGCGTAAGGGCACGCCGATGAAGGAAGCCCTCGCGAACGAGATCATGGAAGCGTATCAAGGTCAGGGGAACGCGATTCGCAAACGGGACGAAGTGCATAAGATGGCCCAGGCAAACAAAGCCTTCGCGCACTTCCGCTGGTAATTTTTTAGCCTTGAACCGCGCCCCGACAGCGAAGGCCATCGGGGCGCTTCTTATTATCAATTTATGGAAGCAGCAGTAGCAAACGGCAAGGAAACGGCGGCAGTGAATTCACCGCACCGCCAGTACACTCTCGAGCGTACTCGTAACATCGGCATCGCTGCGCACATCGACGCCGGCAAAACCACGACGACCGAGCGTATCCTTTTTTACACCGGCCTCATTCACAAGATCGGTGATGTCGATGACGGCAATACCGTCACCGATTGGATGGAGCAGGAAAAAGAACGCGGCATCACGATCACATCCGCAGCCGTGACCTGCTTCTGGACGCAGAAAACGATCAAGCCGGGCGAAGACCAGCTTTACAAAGCGTTCAACGACATTCCGCATCGCATCAACATCATTGATACGCCGGGTCACGTGGACTTCACCGCTGAAGTCGAACGTTCCATGCGTGTGCTCGATGGTGCCGTCGCCGTGTTCTGCGGCGTCGCAGGCGTGCAGCCGCAATCTGAAACCGTTTGGCGTCAGGCCACGAAGTACAACGTCCCGCGCATCGCGTTCGTGAACAAGATGGACCGCATGGGGGCGAATTTTGAAAACGCGCTCAACGACATGCGCACGAAGCTGCATGCGTACGCATTCCCGATTTTCCTGCCCATCGGCGCGGAAGAGAAGTTCGCCGGTGTCATTGATGTGGTGAACCAGAAGGTCGTCATCTGGGGCGAAGGTGACCTCACGACCGAAGGTTTGGTTTACGAAGTCAAAGATATTCCCGCCGAGCACAAGGCGCGCGCAGAAGCTGCGCTGTCAGAATTGATCGACGCCGTCTCGAACAAGGACGACGAGATCGCCAACATGGTGCTGGAGGAAAAGCCCATCTCGGCACCGATCCTCAAGGCAGCCATTCGCCGGCTGACCTGCAAGATCGAACTGGTTCCTGTTCTTTGTGGCTCGGCGTTTAAGAAGAAGGCCGTGCAGATTTTGGTGGATGCTGTCGTCGATTATCTTCCCAGCCCGCTCGACATCCCGGGTGCCGAAGGACACGAGATGGGCACGGAGGTGGCCGTGAAGGTGCCGACGACCGACAACGCGAAATTCTGCTCGCT
>DATHEW010000160.1:0-5117 GCA_035318425.1 Candidatus Acidiferrum sp.
TGCAACAACCAACCATCGGCAGACTCGAACGCCACAATGCCGCTCACCATCTGGCCATCGCGCAGCCGGAAATTCACCGAACGATACGCGGGCGCAATGTCGCGGCTGGGGAAGGCGATAGCTGCCATCATGTCTTCGCGCGACATGCGTTGCACTGATCCGGCGAGGTCCGGGCCGATCGAACCGCCGCCGCTATGACACGCCGCGCAGCCTCGGTCGATGTAGGCGCGTTCGCCGCGCGCAGCAACGCCCCTGTCCCACGGTGCGCTGCGGATCAGTGCGTCCCACTGCGTCGGGTCTTCGCCTTCGTCTGCGTTTACGATGCGAATGAGGGCGGGATATTTCGCGTTAACGAAATTGAAAACCGGTTGATACGCCGCCTTTAGTGCCTCGATCTCTCCGCCCGACGGTTCGGTGATGTTGAATGGCTGCTTCAAGCTGCTGGAGATGAGCGCGACTGACTGGGCACGCAATAACTTTTCTTGCGGCTCGTTGACCACACGCCGCAACAGGCGCAACGGCATCACGAGATTGGTCCCGCCGGGATCAGGCGGCAGCTTCAGCAATGATTCCAGGCTCGCGCGCACCACCTGCGGTTGCATCGAACCGAGACTGCCGAGGAATGTGGCGCGATCAGCATTGGCCGGCGCTGTCGCGAGTTTGAGCACGATCATCTCACGCAGTCCGGGGTTGTTCACCATGAGGCGAAACAGTGGGAACACTTCGTCACGCGGAAGCTCGGCGATTAATTCCACAAGCGAAGGCGTCCATGTGAAATTGCGCGTGGTCCGCACTGCAGTGAGGAACCTTCGTGCCGCAGTCACACGACGCTCGCCGCTGAACGCCGCGGCGAGTTCGACATGGGCCGGCGCCACAAACAACGGATCGCGCAACATCGCTTCAGCAATCGCTGGTTCACGACGCGTAAATTGTTGAACAAGTTCCGAAAGCCGCGCATCCCAGTTTTGTTTCACGCGCATTTCCTGCCCGCCAAGTTTGCGATTGAGGCTGAGGATCGTACGCGCGATGCGTGGAGCGAATTCCGTCAACGGCGCGCGCAATCGCGCCAGGCACGCCAGATAATGAAAATCCTGCGATGGCGCGCTGTTGTCGGTGAGTAAGGAAGCAATCGCCCGGGCGGTGCGCGGATCGTCGTCTTGAAACATCGCGAGAAGGCGCGCCGTCTCAGTGTCGAGTGCCGCGTTGCCGGAAGGAAACCCGGCGCGCGCCTGGCGCGAAAAGAGAGCAAACTCCGGCGGAAGCGGCGCGGCCGGTTCATACGCGGTAAACACTTCCACGGATGGATCGATCAAGTGCCAGTCGCCGATGGCGAGGATCATCAGACGCACCGCTTCGGTGCGCGTAGCCACGTCGCGAGCCTGGGCGAGCACGTTGGTGAGGCGCGAGGCGAGTTGAGGGAACACCGTTGTTTCGGATGTGCGCCACATTTCCGCGAGCAATCCGCCGACCTGCACCATCGGAGTCCCACGCGCGGTCGAGGCCGCTACTTCCTCCCAGCAATCATCCGGTGCGAGACTTGCCAGACGCGCCGCGGCGAGGCGAATGCGCCTGTCCGCATGACTCAGATTCGCGCTCACCACTCGCGCGTAGTCCGGCGGGTCGAGCAGCATCGGTTGGTCGATCAATGCATCGAGCGCGGCACGACGAACAATGGGTGCCGGATCGAGCGCGAGGTTGAGCAAGGCGTTGTAAGCGTTGATTTCGGGAGCACGACCGAGCGACCACGCGACACGCGCGCGGACAATTGGTGGGATTGCTTGCGCGAGCACCGGGACACGTGGCGTGGGCAGCCCACCGAACACTTCCGTCAGCACCTCCACCGCGCGAACACGAATCGCCGGCGAAATCGTTTCATCGATTGCTACCTGCGCGAACGCCAACGCGCCGAGACGCTCCGCGATCGGATACCACACCGTGCGCGACCATGCGTCGAGCGGTTGTGGGGAAGAAAGCACCGTGTGCAAATCGGGATGCCGCAGCCGCAGATACAACGGACCCACCGACGAAGGGCCCGCGGACAGTCCTGCGTAATCGATTCGGTAAACGGCGCCGCGGGTTTTCCTTCCACCAATCGACACGTAGAGCGCGCCATCGGGCGAGACCGCGACGTCGGTGGGCGCGAAGCCCTGCATGCCCATCGGCTCGATGAAAACTTCCGGCGTGACGTTCGCGTAACTCGCACCGTCAATGGTCAGGGGGGCAAAGAAGACTCGGCCGAAGGTCCAATCGCAAAAAAACAAGCCATCGCGATATGCTGGTGGAAATTGCGTGTGTCGGTAAACGGTTACGCCCGTCGGAGAGCCGCGACCCACGTGCGCCATCGTCTCAGCCGTGTCAGGATAATATTCGGGGCGCGGCCAACTCCGCATGTGTCCGGGCAGGCGCCAGCCGTGGTGCTGCGCGAAGCCAACGTGGTAGAGACGCGTCGGCAAATACCAGGGCAGGAACGCGTCCCGTTCCGTGTCGCTGTCGTACGTGAAGATGTCGCCCATGTATCCGAAGTCGAAGTCGTAGGGATTGCGAAACCCGTGAGCGATGCATTCGGACGTGCGAAGATCAGGCGCGAGCCGCAACATGGCGCCCGCTTCCACTCTGCGGATGGGCGAATCGGGACTCGTGACGTTCTGCACATTGAACCCCGTGTCGTTTCCACCCACGATGTACCAGTAACCGTCCGGGCCTTTCCTGATCGCGTGGGCGCCATGCTCGCCGAACCCGAATGTGAGAATTTTTTGCGGCGGACCATCGGCGACCCCATCTCCATTCACGTCCTCAAATCGAAGCAATGCCTGGTCGCCGAGCACGTATAGCGTCGGGCCGTCGAAGCACATGCCCATCGCGCCGCGACCGAGGTTCGCAAACACAGTTGCGGTGTCCGCGAGGCCATCGCCATCGGTGTCCTCGAGCGTGCGGATGGATTGGCCGTTCGCGACCACCAACCGGCCGCGCGCATCGAACGTCATGCAGTAGGTATCGGGCGCGGTGTCGGCATCCGCGGCGAGTTCGACGGTGAAGCCGCGTTGAAGACGCAAGCCGAGGTCATTGTGGGGCACAAGGTCCGCAGCGATGGAAAGGCATGCACTCACCAGACAAAACGCCGAGGCAAAGACAATTCGTTTCATGGAAAAGGCTGGCAGACGTTACCGCGCTTCAATCGCAGGGGAAATACTTCTCGATGGGGCGCGGCATTTTGGTTTTAGCAACAAACCTGCAACGGCCTTGCGCAAGGCACGCGGAAACCGCACTCGTAAAGAATAACGCGGCGTCTGAATGTGCCAGGATGATCGAACGCACCGTCAGCTACCGCGCGAGAACACCGGAACCACCGGTGTGATGGAGACGCTGCGCCGCGCGGTCGAAGTGCTCGCGCATCACGACATTCCGCACCTCGTCGTTGGCGGCATCGCAGTGAGCCCGCCGCGAAAACGATCTGCCAAGAGACGTGGGACGCGTTACAGGCGGACATCTGACGAGCCCCGGCATCTTGCCGGGTGGAACTGAGTACAAGGTAAGCAGTTCGATTCCACACGCCCACCCCGGCGAGACGCCGAGAGCACGTTACAAAAAAACCGGCGCGAGTTGCCTCACGCCGGTTCTGAATTTCTTTCGCTGACTTAGCCCACCATCGGCTGCGGCTCAGCGGTGATGTCGGCGACTGGCTCTTCCTCGTCAATCTCGACGAGCGGTTTCAACTTCACCTTGCGATGATGATCGAAACCGGTGCCGGCCGGAATGATGTGACCCATGATCACGTTTTCCTTGAAGCCGCGCAGGTAGTCCACCTTGGACATCGTCGCCGCTTCAGTCAGTACGCGGGTGGTGTCCTGGAAGGATGCCGCGCTCAGGAACGACTCGGTCTCAAGCGATGCCTTCGTGATTCCGAGCAACACAGGCTGCGCTTCCGCGGGCTTGCCGCCCTTCTTCTCGACGGCTGCGTTCTCTGCATCGAACTCGATCTTGTCGATCTGTTCGCCCCAGAGGAACTGCGAGTCGCCGGGTTCCGTGATACGAATCTTGCGCAGCATCTGGCGCACGATAATCTCGATGTGCTTGTCGTTAATGGTCACACCCTGCAACCGATAAACTTCCTGCACTTCGCTGACCAAGTGCTGCTGCAACTCGTGCGGTCCGAGGACGTCGAGAATTTCGTGCGGGTCCATCGGGCCTTCCGTTAGTTGCTGTCCTTTGCGCACGAAGTCGCCCTTGAAGACGATGACGTGTTTGCCGATCGGAATCAGGTGTTCTTCTTCCGTGCCGGTCGCCGGATCCTTGATGACGATGCAACGTTTGCCACGAACACTCGCGCCGAAGTCCACGATGCCGTCGATCTTCGAGATTTCCGCTGCGTCCTTGGGACGGCGCGCTTCGAAGAGTTCGGCCACACGCGGCAAACCGCCGGTGATGTCCTTCGTCTTCGCCGATTTGCGCGGCGTCTTCGCCATGAGCGTGCCGGCAACGATCTTATCGTTCTCGGTGAGGACGACGTGCGCGCCTGACGGAATGGGATAATTCGCCACGGGCTCATTCTTCTCGTCCACCACGACGATTGACGGATGCAAGTCTTCCTTGTGCTCGATGATGACCATCGCTTCCTGTTGCGTGGTCGGATCGACTTCGAATTTCATCGTCACACCTTCGATGATGTCGTGGAACTTCACCTTACCGGCCTTCTCCGAGAGAATCGGCACGTTGTAAGGATCCCACTGCACGAAGGTTTCACCCTTCTTCACCTTGCTGCCGTCCTTCACTGAGATGACGGAGCCGATGACGATGTTGTGGTTTTCGAGTTCGCGACCCTCGTCGTTCAAGATCGAAATCGAGCCGTTCTTGTTCAGGACGATGTTGTTGCCGTCCTCGAGTTCAACGATGCGAAGCTCGTTGTACTTCAAGGTGCCTTCAACCTTCGACTTGATCTGCGGCTGCTTGAACACAGACGCGGCAGTTCCACCGATGTGGAATGTGCGCATCGTGAGCTGTGTGCCAGGCTCGCCGATCGACTGAGCGGCGACGATGCCGACTGCTTCGCCGAGCTTCACGAGGTTGCCCGTCGCGAGGTTGCGGCCATAGCAGTTGCGGCAGATGCCCTGTTTGCTTTC
>DATHEW010000161.1:0-3192 GCA_035318425.1 Candidatus Acidiferrum sp.
GCAGATAAAACGTTTCCTGTACCAAGTCGCAGGCGTCACTTTCATGGGTGCTCAGGCTCAAAGCAAATCGGTACAGCGCGGAGTAGTGCTGATCCACGAGCCGTTCGACATCGAGGTCACCGCGCATGTGTTACTTCAATGAGAGGTTTCAGGAGGCGTTTGGTTCCCAGCAGTTGCCACGGGCGTATTATTAGCGCGAACGAGTGCGGCGCGAGGCGAAAAAAGTTTTTCGGGAACCACGCTCGTCTTCGTTCCTCTCACACCTGAATGCGGAAGTGCGAACCCACACCACGTCTCCACCACTCGGATTGCGAGAAGCTGATGGAACTGACGAGCCTTCTTTGCTCGGGCGGCCGCAGCGAAAGCCTGCGACGCCAATTGCTCACTTCGTTGCAGCAACTGATCCCCCACGACCTCGGCGCGTGTCATTGGATGCAACCAGAACGCCACGAGATCGCGGCCTGGTACGAGCCTCAACGACGCTCGCTCCCGGTGCCCGACGCGGAGTTCTGGCGTCTTATCCAAACGCATCCGCTCAATTCAGTTCTCTTCGGACAACCGTCGCGCGCATGGCTGCTGTCGGACGTGATGCCGAGACGAGTGTTTCGGCAGACGGAGCTTTACATGCGGCTGTACCGCCCGCTGGGCGTGGACTGCGAGCTCACGGCCGTACTGCCGGACACGCAGCATTGCGGGAAATATTTTCTCGTGAGTCTGCACCGTCGCGAACACGACTTCAGTGAGCGCGATCGCACCGTCGTTAACCTGCTGCTGCCTCACATCGCGCGAGCGCAGCACCGGCTTGCACTTCGGCACGATGAGCAATCGCAAGAGGCGAGCGCGTTTGCCAGCGAAGGCGAGTTTCACGAATGGCTGCGGCAAACAACGGATTGGGAACTTTCACCTCGCGAAAGCGATGTGCTCTTCTGGCTCGCGCAGGGAAAAACGAATGACGAGATCGGCACGATCCTCGGCATCTCGGGTCGCACCGCGGAAACACACGCGCTGCGCATTTATCCAAAGATCGGCGTGGAGAACCGTTACGGTGCGATCACGACCGTGGTGCGGATGATGGCGCGGCGCGAGCGGTCCAGTATTCCTGAGATCGCGTCCGTGCGCATGCCGATGCGGCTCCGTATCGCCGGCTGATTCGCTCGTTTCAACCCACGCCACGAATGCTGCGCGCTTGCAGTCGTGGCTGAATTCCCTCATAGACGCAGCCGTCGTTACCCAACAAATCAAACTCATGAAAACTCGAATCGTGTTGGCATCATTCGCTCTCTGCGCCTGCGCCGCTCTCGCCCAGGAAGCCGGCTTCAAATCACTCTTCAACGGCAAGGACCTGACGGGCTGGGATGGCAATCCCGCGCTTTGGTCGGTCAAGGACGGTGCGATCACCGGCGTGACGGGGACAAACGCAGAGAACAAAATCTCCCACAACACGTTCCTTGTTTACACGAACGGCGACGTGGATGATTTCGAGCTTCGCTTTTCCTACAAGATCACCGAGAGCGGCAACTCCGGCGTGCAGTATCGCAGCAAAGTTTTCGAGAAAGGAAAATTCGGTCCGATCATCGGTGGGTATCAGGCTGACTTCGAAGGAAAGAAAACCTACTCCGGCATTCTCTACGAAGAAAAGATGCGTGGCATTCTCGCCCAGCGCGGACAGAAGACCGTAATCAAAGAGGACAACGGCAAGACCAAAGTCGAGGTCGCGGGCTCTGTCGGTGACTCGAAGGAGATTCAATCCAAGATCAAGCCCGAGGATTGGAACGACTACGTAATCATCGCGAAGGGCAACCACCTACGGCATTTCATCAACGGCATGCAGACGGTGGACGTCGTGGATGAGCAGGAGAAGAAAGCGGCGAAGTCGGGTGTCATCGCGTTGCAGATCCATGCGGGTCCGCCGATGGCGGTTCAGTTCAAAAACATCCGCCTCAATTCGTTGAAGTGATCCGGTGCGTGAATTGTCTTAACTGAAGGTCTTATGAAAACTTCACTGCTCTTCACGGGTTTCCTCGCCTTGGCTGCGACTGCTTTCGGAGCGGACAAGAAAATCGTCTTCGTCGCGGGCAATCCGAGCCACGGCCCGGGACAGCACGAACATCGCGCCGGTTGTCTGCTCTTGCAGAAATGTCTGGCACAGAACCCCGGCTTCACCAGCGTCGTCATCTCGAACGGCTGGCCCAAGGATGAGTCGGTGTTTCAAGGCGCCGATGCAATCATCGTTTACGCCGATGGCGGCGGCGGGCATCCGTTCGCGAAACCAGAACGCCTGAAGGTGATCGGCGAGTTGATGAACAAAGGCGCCGGTTTTGGCGCCCTCCATTACGGCGTCGAGGTGGAGAAGAACAAGGGCGGGCCGGAGTTCCTCGATTGGATGGGTGGCTACTTCGAGGCGTTTTGGTCAGTGAACCCGCATTGGACGGCGAGCTATACGAACCTTCCGGTTCATCCCGTGACGCGCGGCGTGCAACCGTTTTCCACGCTCGACGAGTGGTACTATCACATGCGTTTCCGCGACGGAATGAAGGGCGTGACACCCATTCTCAGTGCCGTTCCGCCTGAAAGCACGCGTGGCAAACCTGGCGCGAACAGTTCGCACGGCGGCAATCCCGAAGTGCAGGCGCACAAAGGCGAACCCGAGCACACGATGTGGGTGGCCGAACGCGCGAACGGCGGACGGGGCTTCGGCGTGACGGGTGCGCACTTTCATAAGAATTGGGGCAACGAGGAATTCCGACGCGTGGTGCTGAACTCGATCGCGTGGATCGCCAAGGCCGAAGTGCCTGCAAACGGAATTCAATCAACGATCACGCCTGAAGATCTCGCGGCCAACCTCGATGAGAAAGGTCAGCGCAAACGCGAGGCATCCACGGCGACGAATACCGCGCCGAAGATCGAGCCATTCGTCAGCCCGGTGCTTCCTGGAAAATGAAAATCAAGTTACTGCTATGCGCGCTCGCGTTGAGCACCGTTTCGTTCGCATCGGCCGCGGACAAGAAAATCGTTCTTATCGCGGGGAAACCGAGCCACCCCATTGGCATGCACGAGTTTCGCGCGGGTTGTTTGCTGTTGCAGAAATGCCTGGCGAACACGCCCGGCATTTCGGTGATCGTCCATTCAAATGGCTGGCCCGCCGATGCGAACGCGTTGGACGGGGCCGATGCCGTGGTGATCTACGCCGAT
>DATHEW010000162.1:0-2804 GCA_035318425.1 Candidatus Acidiferrum sp.
GCTTTTTGAAGGTTGTTTGGGCAACCAATCGCGTGGCTCAGTGCCGGCAAGCTCGGAGTAAACGTCGCCTAGTTTCAGCCCAAGCTGGTTCTCGCGAACGAGCTCGTGAAGCGGCCGCCCGATGTAGCGGCACAACGCATCGAGCACGGCTCGCTCAACCAGACTCACGCCGAGATTCGCCAGCAACGGCGCCATGCTGCGCGCCGCCGCCCATTTATTCTGAGCGCGATACACCTCTTGCCATAACTCGAAGAATGTTCGCGCCGTGCGTCCGATCCCCGTGGCGATCGTTGTCGCGTTGCGAACCTGATCCAGCATCTCGGGCAGGTCTTGATCAAACGTCGTCCCGGGATTTTTCGTGAACCATTTCGGCGGCAATCCTTCCGAGGCGAGTCCGATGAACGACTTGCCATCAACGACGATCGTTGCGCGCACGAACAAGTGCGGCACTTCCGTCATGCTCGCGATGCCGTAGCGAAATGGGAATCGCGTGCGCGTCGGCTGAACGAAAAACTCGAATTGTTCGACCGTGAGACGTGGAATCATGCGCGGCCGAGATACAGGTCGCGACCCTTCGCAAGCGCGGCGATTTTGCGATCGGCGATGGAACGCTTCAGCATCCAGAAGCCGCAATCGGGATGGATGTAGCGCACGCGATCCGCACCAAGCTTCGCTTCCGCGCGCTCGATGGCGCGGGCGATTTCCTCGGGCGTCTCGACGTGGTTGATTTTGATATCAACCACGCCCAGGCCAACGCCGATCTGCGGCGCGAGTTCCTTTAGTGCGTCCAAATCCGTCGCCGGACGATGCGCCAGTTCCAGCACGAGATGATCGGCGTGGAGCGAATTTAGAAACGTGATCAGCCGCGTCCACTCGCCTTTCTGAATCGTTTGTCCGCCGTAATTGCCGAAGCAAAAGTGAACCGCCTTGATGACCTTCACCGCGTCGAGCACGCGATTGATCGCCTCAGCGGCGAGCGGCGCGTCGTCAGGATTGCCGGGAATATTCGCTTCATCCACTTGAACACACGCACAGGGGAGATCGCCGACTTGCGCCGCGAGCGCATCAGCGATGGCGAACGTGAGCGTGGCGAAATCGCGGTAATGCTCGTCAAGCAACGTGCGCGCGAGCATGTAAGGACTCGTGAGCGTGAACTTGAATGGCCCGCCCGCGACACTCGCGGCACGCGCGCAATCCTCCGGCAAATTCAGCACGCCTTCCGTGATCGCTGCGGTAACGACGGCGGCGGGCTTGCTGCGGAAGCGCATCTCGGACTTCGAACGGAACGCCGCGGTATCACGCCAGCCAACATCACTGCGCACGCCACCAAACTTGCTGACGAAATATTCGATCATGCCGTTCGTGTCGGGATGATTGACATCAAAGCGATAGAGTTCGCCATCCGTCGGCAGATCAATGCCCGCCTCGCGCTGCAGGTTGAACACCACGCGCGTGGCGTCGAGCAGCGCTTGTTCGCTTGGCAATGCGACAAGCCACTCGGGCACTGGATACGAGCCAACGGTCGTCGTCTGAATACGAGGAACGGGATTCATATTTTCCAGGGAGCGCGCATGGGCTTGGGTTCAAGACGGCGGTTCGCAGCTTCATCACCGATGACTTTCTCCGTCACGGGATTCCATTTCAGCTTGCGACCGAGATCAATTGCGGCGAGACCCAGATGACAAAGCGACGTGTTGCGATGCCCCACTTCGGCATCGCCTTGCGTCTGGCCGCGAGACTTCACCGCGTCGAGGAAATCGCGCTTCTCGCTTTTCTTGAATGGCAGGACCAAGTCAGACTTTCCGGGCTTCCACGTGAGCAACGATTCCGGTTCCGTCTCAATGCTGTTCGGATAGCCGACCTGAATCCAACCTTCCGTGCCTTCGAAGCGCAGCGCGGGCTTGTCGGTCTTGCACGTGAGGCGAACGCCGTTGGCGAAGGTGTAATGGACTTCGAATTCCTGAATGACGTTCCAAAGATTTTCCGCTGGCGGATAACTGCCCGTGCCTTCGATCTCAACCGGCCCGGTGCGTTCGGTGTCGTTGGCCCACATCGCGATGTCGTTCAGGTGCGCGCCCCAGTTGGCGAGCATGCCATCGGCGTAATCGCGAATAGTGATCCAGCCGGGGCGGCCCTTCGCGTCGCCCTGCGGATGAACGCGTTTCTCGGTGTAAGGAACCTTCAGCGCCGGCCCGAGCCACATGTCATAATCGAATCCCGGCGGTACCGGCATGTCGGGTTGCGGTGACAGCGTGGAATCCTTCGGCGTGCTGCTGATGATGCGCTGAAGCTTGCCGATCTTGCCGTTGCGCACCATTGACGCCACGCGATGAAACGTGGTGTTCGACCGGAACTCGCTGTCCGTGCGGAACACTCTTTTCTCTCTCGCTACGAGATCTGCGAGCGCGCGTCCTTCGGTGACGTTACGTGTGAGCGGTTTCTCGCAAGCGACATCCTTGCCGGCTTTGACAGCGTCGATGGCCATCAACACGTGCCAGTGATCCGGCGTGGAAATCATCACCGCATCGATGTCTTTGCGCGCGAGCAATTCGCGCCAGTCGCGGAACGTCGCGCAACCTTTGAACGCGCCGGATGGCTTTTGTTTTGCGTAAAAGTCTTCGATGGTTTTGTGCGCCAAATCCATTCGCCACGGATCGACATCGCACACCGCCACGGCCTGGGCATCCGCCTCACGCAGGAAGCCGGGGATGTTTGCATATACCGCCTGCCGCCCCGTGCCGATGAAGCCAATCGCGATGCGATTGCTCGGCGCAACGCCGCCATCCAATCCGAGTACGCGGCCC
>DATHEW010000163.1:0-8963 GCA_035318425.1 Candidatus Acidiferrum sp.
ACTAAACCGTGCGAAGTCGCGCAGTGACGTCTCAACTTGCGCCGCCAGTTCGCGCGTCGGTTCGAGGACCAATGCCCGCGTGATGCCGGTGCTCTGCCCGATCTTCGAGAGGATCGGCAAACCGAACGCGGCAGTTTTCCCCGTGCCCGTTTGCGCGCTGCCGATGACATCGCGGCCCTCCATGATGAGCGGGATGGCGCGAAGTTGAATCGGCGTGGGATCGACGTAACCCATCGCCTTCACGCCCTCGATGATGTCTTTTGTTAATCCAAATTGGCTGAACGGCACGGCGGGACTGTAACGCAGCACTTGCTCAGGAACAGTGTTTTTTAAGGTGCGCGACGCAATCGGCGCGCTAATCTCTGCTCATGGGTTCCCATCTCGCCAGCTTCTCGTTTCCGACGGCGATGCTGTTCGGTTCAGGCGCCACCGCTGAGCTGCCGGTGCGCTTGAAGCAAATGGGCGGACGCCGCGCGCTCGTCGTCACCGACAAGGGCATGCTCGAAACGCACGCCTTCGAGGTGCTCGCCAATCATCTTGGCCGTGCCAACATCGGCAAGTCCTGGGAGATCTTCGACGGCGTTCATTCCAATCCCGCCGAGCAGGACGTGGTCAACGCGGCGAAGATGTTTCGCGAAGTGAATTGCGATACCGTGATCGCGTTCGGCGGCGGCAGCTCGCTCGATGTGGGCAAGGCCATGCGTCTGCTCGTGAAGAAGCCCACGCTCAAGTTGAAGGATTATAACTTCAACGACGACTGGAGCGGCCTTGCGCGTTGCGTCGCCGTGCCGACCACGGCCGGCAGCGGCAACGAAGTGCGCCGTCACGCGACCATCGCACTGGCGGGCATACAGAAAAAAGTGGAACTCTTCCTGCCGCGGCTCCTGCCCAAGCTGGTGATCCTCGATCCGGATTTGACGCGCGACTTGCCGCCCGTGATGACGGCCGCGACCGGCATCGATGCGCTCACGCATTGCGTCGAGGCATTCACGTCACCGCAATTTCAACCGATGTGCGACGGCATCGCGCTCGAGGCGATGCGGATGATCGTGGAGTTTCTGCCACGCGTCATCAAAAACGGCCACGACGGTCATGCGCGAAGCCAGATGCTGATGGCTGCTGCCATGAGCGGCGTCGCCTGCCAGAAGGAGCTTGGCGCCACGCATTCCATGGCGCATCCGCTTTCGATGCTCGCAAGCATGCACCACGGAGCGGCGACTGCCGTTTGTCTGCCGCACGTGATGCACTTCAACGCGCAGCGCAAGCCGGGACTGTATCGTCGCATCGGTATCGTGTGCGGGCTGGATGTCGCGCAGGTGCCGCCGGAGGTCGCGGACTTTCGTACCGTCGAATTCATCAAGAAGTTCATTGCCGATCTCGGGCTAAAGCCGGCGCTGCATCACTACGGGTTGAAAGAAACGCAGTTCGACGCGCTCGCCGAACAGGCGTTTCAGGATGCGTGTCATCTCACTAATCCAGTGCCGGTGAACCGTGATGATTTGAAAACGCTCTATCGCGCCGCGCTTTGACTCGTTGGCGAACCGGACGAATCTAGCGCCGTGGTCAACGAGCCAGTCACACTTGCCGACATCGAAGCCGCCGCTGAACGCATTCGCGGCGCGGTTCTTCGCACGCCGTGTCCGCCTTCCGTCGCGCTTAGCGAAATCACCGGCTGCGAAATTTTCTGCAAGCTCGATTACCTGCAACGCACCGGCAGCTTCAAGGAACGCGGCGCGCGCAACGCGTTGCTCCTGCTTTCTCCAGAGCAACGCACGCGCGGAGTGATCGCGGCGTCCGCCGGCAATCACGCCTCAGCGCTGAGCTTTCACGGCAAGCTGCTGAATATTCCCGTCACGGTGGTGATGCCTCGCTTTGCGCCGCTGATGAAAGTACGCACGTGTGAACGGATGGGAGCGCGCGTGGTGTCGCACGGAGACGACATCGGCGCGGCGTGTGAGCACGCCATGGAGTTGGTGCGCGGCGAACAACTCACCTACATCAATGGCTTCGACGATCCGGCGATCATCGCGGGGCAGGGGACGATGGGTTTGGAAATCCTCGAACAAGTTCCGCAGTGCGATGCTGTGATCGTGCCGATCGGCGGCGCTGGTTTAATCGCGGGCGTTTCTCTCGCGATGAAGTCGTTGCGCCCGAGCGTTCGCGTCATCGGCGTGCAGGCCGAACACGCTTCCAGTTTCAGCGCTTCGATCCGGGCGGGCAAACCTGTGCGCGTCGATCTTCAACCCACGCTTGCCGACGGGCTCGCTGTTCCGCGCGTGGGAGACAATGCATTCGCCATCGCCCGTCTGCGGGTGGATCTCGTCGTTTCAGTAAATGAACATCAGATCGCGCTCGCATTGCTGCGGCTGGTTGAGTTGGAAAAAGCGGTAGTGGAAGGCGCTGGCGCTACGCCGCTCGCCGCATGCCTCACCGGACTTGTTCCCGAGTTGCGTGGCAAGAAAGTCGTGCTCCCACTGTGCGGCGGAAACATCGATACGAACATGCTCGGTCGGGTGATCGAACGGGGATTGGCGGCGGACGGACGCCTCTGCCGATTCACGGCGCGCATCAGCGATCGTCCGGGCGGGTTGGCGCGATTCGCCGCGTTGCTCGCCGAGGAAGGCGCCAGCGTGCGGAACATCGAGCATGACCGCGCGTTCGCCGGGGACGACCTGATGCAAGTGGTCGTGCATTGCGTGATTGAGACGCGCGATCACGAGCATGTGAATCGCGTTCAAGAGCGATTGCGCCGGGAAGGTTTTCACGTCCCGGTCACCCCTGATGAAGGCGTATCTGTTAGCCGCCGGTGACTGAACAAATTATGGACCCGTGCCGATGTTGAATCCGGCAGAGGATACAATGGGCCGAACCAATTACATCTTCGTTGATTTCGAAAACGTTCAGGAAACGGAACTCGACCGGATTGCGAACAAGCCGGTCAAGGTGGCGCTCATTTTGGGCCAGCGACACAAGAGCTTGCCGCTCAAGCTGGTCAAATCCATCCATCAATTTCCTGAGCAGGTGCGTCTGGTAGAAACGACTTTGAACGGAAAGAACGCGCTGGATTTTGTGCTCGCTTACGAGGCTGGTGTCGAATCGCAAAGAGATCCGAACGGATATTTTCATGTCATTTCGCGAGACACTGGATTTGATGCAATGATCGCGCATCTCAAGGGAAAGCACGTGCTTGCCGCCCGCCATGCCGCATTTGCTGACATCCCGATACTCATGAACGCTGGGGAGCGGGTTCAACGCTTCGTTTCTCATTTCAGAGCCAACCAAGCTCATCCCAAAAGGCGTGATCGGCTGGAATCGCAAATCCAAGCGATCTTCGGAAAAGCACTCTCGCCCGAAGAAATCGCGGACACGATACAGGGCTTGATCCGAGAGAAGTTCATCGTCTGTTCAGAGAACGCGGAGATCGCCTACAAAATTTAGCGCTGCTGCGGGCATGACTTCCGTCCGAAGGATTGGTTGCGGAGCAACTCGCTGGGAGTATCGTCCTCTCAGGAGTCACCAGAAATCATCGCTATGAAAACGAACGTCCTTTTAATCGCATTCTTCACCTCACTGTCCGCTCTCGTCGCTGCGCCGCCGCGATCGGTCGAGCGCGTGCAATTCACGAGCAAGAAAGTTGTCGCGCTTCCCACGCGCGAGGTTTTGCAAGCGCCAGATCAGATCAACCTGCCGTTCAACATCGTCGTGCGCACGAATGGCACGTTCACGGTCAACGGCGGGAAGATGAGGGCCTTGCAGGAGGGGGAAATCCTGGGCGCCGACGGCATGCTCATCAAACCTGACGGCAGCATCACGTTGGTCGTCGATCACGTGACCCTGAACCGCGGTCGCGTGCTCGTGGTCAGGGATGGCGAACCGGTCGAGCCAAACGAGACGGTGCTACTCCGCGATGGCACGACCGTGGCCCCGGACTGGAAGATCACTCCGCCGGTCGGATCCCCACGGCGGTTGTTGGATGGCGAATTGTTTCAACTCGAAGGCAACTCATTCCCCGCGCGCGACACCATCACCAAACAAAATGGCCGCATGATGGTGCAGAAGGATGGATCCTTGCTGGCGCTCGATCCTGCGCGCAGCATCATGATGAACGAGGGCACGAAAGTGTTGGGTGACGGCACGATCATCACGGTCAACGGTGATCGCGCGACCGTGGGCGAAGGGCAGATTTACATTGTGCAAGGCGTGGTGACTCGCCCGCGTTGAGAAGCTTACGGATGCCGCAGTCGATAGAAGAGCACGCCCGACGGCGTGACGGTGATCGAGATGTGAGTGGCGTTTGTTTGGTAAGGAAACGGCACCTGGTTCCAAACCGTGGCGGCAGGTGTTGAGGTCAGCGCGGTGGTCTGGTCCAGCACGAAGCCGTTGGCCGGCAATGGCCAGAACACGCGCACGTTTCCGCCCACGAGTTTCTCGACACTGAGCAGCGGCGCGCCCGGAGTTTGGATCACATTCACGCCGCCCCAGAATCCACCGACGAGCGAGTAGGGTCCGTTCGTCAGGGTGCCTGCATCCGGTTGACCGATGGTCCCGCTGACGGAATAAACTCCGCCGGTGCTCGTGCCACCACCGCCGTCGATCGTGAACCAGTCGATGCTGTAGCTTTGCGCGCGCGCCGAGAACTCGACAAGCGCGCCGATGATTGCGAGCAGAATGCTGAATGTTTTCATAAGCGTTGTTATTGGATGCGGATGATGGTCATCGAAACACTGGGGCGGGCAGCGCCAGCACCCGTTCCAGATATCAGACGATCGTTCGTGGTGGTGCCGGTGAACCGAAGCCTCAGAACGCCGCTGACCCCAGTGCTTAGCAGGAAACTTTTCGAGACAGGAATGGTTTCCGTGAGCGTGGCAGGATCACAGGTGGATTGGCTGCCGGGAATTTCAGTGCCGTTCAGCGTGGCGTAAACGCTCACCGTAGAAGCGCCTGCGGCGAGAGTTTCGGCCTGGGCCGTGTACTGTACGAGGTAAAGGCCAGCGGCATTGGCGGTGAAGTCCCCCGTGCCGGCGGTGTGACCCCAGCCACTCTTCCGCGCGTCGTTGTTGAAAGTCACATCTTGAAATGTATTCGCCACCGTGACTCCCTGGCTCGTCGTATCGTACGTGAAGAGATAATTCGCCGCCGTGGTGAGGTTGCTCAGGCCGTTGCCGTTGCCGCTGAAGCGTCCGATGAAATCAGTCGCCACGACGGTCCCGTTCACGCTGAGATCGGCCCCGCCAGGATTGTTCGTGTTGATCCCCACACCGCCGCCGGTTTGAATCAGAAATTGGCCGCTTCCCGTACTTTGGAAATTACCGGTCCCACTGCCGTCCCCCCAGATAAAGGTTCTGTCATGTAAGGCTTCGGCGCCCCGGCCCAATGCGAAAGAATAGTTGCCGAGGGCCATCGTTTCGTAGCCGATGCTTACGGCCGCGACTCCATTTGCAACGCTGCTGTAGCCCATGGCAAAGGAGTAACTGCCCTCCGCTCTGCTGTGATCGCCCAAGGCCACTGACCAAGTGCCCGAGGCTTCGGTGAAGCTGCCGGCGCTGAGCGAGTAAAAGCCGCTGGCTTTGGTATTGAGGCCCAGCGCGGTCGAATAATTTCCGCTCGCCTTGGTTGAATCCCCCAACGCCGTGGCGCCGAGACCCGTGGCCAGCACGTTATTTCCGATCGCCACGGAATTGCTGCCGCTCGCCGTGGAACCGATGCCCAATTCGATGTGGCTGGCGTTCACATCAAACAGCGTGGCGTTTTCCACGATCACGTCACCCACGACATCGAGGGCCGCTCGGGGCTGCGTGGTCCCGATCCCGACACGCTGCTGGCTGACGATTCCCACCGCCGCCGTGGAAAAACCAATCAGTGTCGCGGCATCATCATTGGCGGACGGGACCACCAAGTTGGTTCCCGCAAACACAGCCGAGACCACGCCGCCCAGATAATCGAACCCGCCCACGCCATCGCGCATCACGGCGAGCGTTCGCGGGAGCGATGGATTCGATACATCAAATAGGGTCACCGCGCCCTCACCGGCACCGACGGCGGCCAGCCAGTTCCCTGAGAACGCCACGCCAGTCGCGACGGAAAGTGATTCCACTCCGTTCACGCCATCAACCAACTCCGCCAATTTCACGGGGATGGCTGGATTGGAAACATCCACCAGCGTGACTGCGTGATCGAAAGCGCCACTGATGGCGAGCACTCCATTGGTCGAGAAAGCCACTTTGTAAACATTGCTCAATCCGTTGAATCCGCCAACGCCGTCCCGAAGCTCGGAAAGTTTGATTGGGTTGGACGGGTCGCTGACGTCCACCAACGTGACGGCGTGATCGTTGAAAGCTCCGATGGCCAGGACATCGCCGCTGATCGCGACAGCAATGGCGCCTCCGAGATTGTTGAACCCAAAAGCACCATCTTTCATTTCTACGCGTTTGATCGGAGCGGCGGGATTGGAAATGTCCGCGAGAGTCACGGCATTTTCTGTCTCGGATGCAATCGCGAGAAGATTTCCCCGGATGGCCAAACCGGAAACACTGCCCAACTCATTCCAACCACCGACGCCGTCCTGGAGTTCTGCGAGCTTCACCGGCGCGGCGGGAGTCGCCAGCCCGATCACGGTCAGAACGTTCGTGTTGAAAGTTCCGACCACGAGCAGGTTCGCTTTCATCGCGAGAGCATTCACGCCGGCGATTTTGAAACCGCCTTCACCATCGCGGAATTGTGTGAGCAGGACGGGAGATTGCGGGTCCGCGATATCAACAAGGGTGATTCCATTGTCGCCAATAGATCCCACCGCCAGCAGATCGTCGAAAACGGCCACTGTACGCGCGCCCAAGAGATTGGTGTAACCGCCGAGTTCATCGCGCATGCTGGCGAGCACATGCGGCGCAACGATGTTGTTGCCGCTGGCGACGTGCAGCCCGGCTTGCGGGAAATTTGTGCCAACGCCGATAAGTCCGTTGGCATCAACCTGGAGGGCGTTAATGCTGCCGGAAGGATTACTCACTTGCGACACTGCGCCCGGTGCGAGTCCCGCCGCCGTCACCGCACCCGGCGTCACGCTGCTGGCGACGGCCGCGCCCGCCGACCGCACGGCGTACGGCGTCGCCGTGATCGACTGCCGCGGAACCAACGTCGTGTAAGCGCCGGCACCACTGGTGCGCACGGCGATTTCCAACCAGCGAGTCGCTCCCGTAAAAACCCCCGCACCTGGATCAAGCGTGACGGTGAACAACCCGTTCGTTACCGGCAGCGTGGCAGAGAGCGGGAAGGTGCCCACACCATTGCCGGCCACGACCGCATCGCGAACAGTGAATTGGAAATCGTAGATGCCAGTGGCAGGCGAGCCGCCGTTGCTGAGCTGGCCTTGATAAGTGAACGCTGTTCCCTGGGCGAACATCCGCGAACTGCTGCCGAGCAGCACCGCATATAGAAAAAGTACGGCGGCATTGAGTCGGAAGTTCTTCATTGAATGTTTGTCCCTGGTTACCTGACTGAATGTTGTTGGGCGACACTTCATGAGGCGCTTGCGTTTCTCAAGCATTGGTTTTTCTGCCGACCGCAATCGCGCGTCATCTGAGCCTCACTTGCCCGTCGGCTGAAGTAGCGTGATGCCGGGGCGATTCGTCGTGGTGAGAAACGCTCGTTCGTCTCGAAACGCCGCCTTGCCTCGGAATTCATCGCCTTCGATGAACGCGACGAAATCAAACTGCGCTCCGGGCGTTCCGCGTTCCGTGGCGAACTTACGCACGAGTTCCACCGCCGGCATCGTGGTGGTGCCCAGGACTTTCACGAGCGGAAAATTGATCGCTCCGTCATACGAACGAAACACCAGTTCGGTGCAGACGAGCTTGTCCGTGCTGAAGAAGTCGAAATCGAAATCGTACGGCTTGCCCACATGACTGAATCCGCGCGCAATCGCCTCTCGAATCTGATCCGGCGCAAGCTTTGGTCTGAGCACCGCCACAGAGTCCGCTTCGCCGACGGAATGTTCGATCGAAGTGAAGACCACTCCCTCGCTAATCGACTCGATGATCAGGTGCTCGTGCTTTTTCTCGTCGCGCTCGACGAACTTTTTCCAGTGCCGCTGCACGCGCGGATCACGATCGAGGCCGAGTCGTTTCAAATCATCCGCCGTCCCGACGTAGAGCGCTGCGTGCGGCCAATAGCCGGGCAGAAACGCATTTGAGAGAAACCAGTTGCGGCGCTCGATCAGCACGTCACCCGGCTGAAGTTTCGGACGAAGCTCTTTCACGTGGGCTGGAGTGATCAACGCTTTGCCGCCGCGCGGCTGCCGCACTTTGGTGTCGCCCACCCACGTCGAGACGAAGCTCTGCGCTTTGTAGGCGGCGCGCTTGCTGGCGTCCCGCGCGTCCCTCAACGGTGTTGTGGTGGCAGCGGTGAAAACGGCTTTGTTTAAACGCGCTGAGGTTTCCATCGAGCGCGCGATGAGTGCGTGAAACTCGACGTACGGCGGTGACTCCATCAAACCTAAATTGCGGAACTCAGGCATGGCCTCGCGATACTGTTGCGACGCGAGCGTCAGCATGCGCCGGTTCTCCGGGTCCGCGAGACTTCGTTGCACGCGGTCGAAAAATCCTGCGGGAATTCCCCAGAGCGGCTCGGCTTCGTTCAACTTGCGCACCGCATCCGGCGCGTCCTGAAACAACGTGACGAATTTCAGAGACGCTTCGTAAATCGCGTTCACCGCCGTGTAAGTGGCGAGCAGCGAGCGCAGCTTGAGACGTTCGTCGTGGACCTCCTCGTATTGCTGGTAACGCCACACGATGCGCAGCAGAGCCGTGCGATGATTCATGTAAGACAACATCAATTGCCGCACAGCGTCGTTGTCCGCCTGCGAATACCAGGTGCGCTCACCCGCAGCGAAACCAGTCATCATGGCGTGCGTGCGTTGCTCCAACTCATCCAGTCCGCGCAGCACGTCGCGCAGCGCGGCTTCATCGGCA
>DATHEW010000164.1:0-2839 GCA_035318425.1 Candidatus Acidiferrum sp.
GCACGAACTCGATGCCTTCGTGGTCGCGCTGAATCCAGCCACGCTCTTTGCAGAACTTGAGGAATGCGCCGACCGTCGCTCGCGCGTTGTTCTTCGTCCGCGGATTCGCCGAGCGCGGATTCCCATGCTCATCCTTTCCCGCCTTCAGTTCGCGGAGAAAATCCACCACCTGAGCTGTTGTGATGGCGCGCACCTGGATCGGGCACGCCTTCGCGAGTTGTTCAAGATACAGCCGCAGGATTTTGCGATAATCCGCGCTCGCCCCTTCGCGCTCCTTTATCTCGAGCATCTCCTTCACCGCTTCCGCCACCGTCTTGCTCGGAAGCTCGTGCATGTGGCGCTTCGCGTATTCCCGCGCTGCTTCCACCAGAGACGCCTTCCCGCGCAGATACCGCCACGCCTCCGCGTATTCCTTCGCCGCGATCTCCAGCGACACGCCCGTCGGCTCCAGTTCATTCACCGCATGGACGTAAGCAATCCGCGCCGCGCTGCGCAGTTCCAGCACATCCAGTTCACCTTTGGCCATGCTGTTCGCGACCGACTTCGCCCACGCCTTCGCCTCATCGAACACCGCGAACATCTTCTGCTTCCGCTTGCCCTGCGCGGAATGTGAAACCATGAAACTCTCCCGGGGCTCGTTCGTTTCCTTGTGAACCCCGTTCTTGACCTTGTAGATTTTGACGACGACCGACCCCGTCTTCACCTCAAACGGGAAGACAATTTCCTTCTCATCCTTCGTGACCTTCATGCGCGGCCATTGTGGTAGGAAAGTGTTAGTATTTAAAGGAAATTCGCCAGAACCCAAGGAAAGAATGGTCGGGGCGGTGAGATTCGAACTCACGACCTCTTGTACCCGAAACAAGCGCGCTACCAGGCTACGCTACGCCCCGACACACAGGGGCGTGAAATTGCCTTAGTGGCGGGTGAATGCAAATGGTTTTTTGGCGACCGAGTCGCTGATTGTCAGATCTCGCAAGTTCCGATTACGGTGCGCGCTCACAACTCGAATGCTCGGAACCCTGTTGAACTTTGCCGGTATCCTCTTAGGCGGACTCGCCGGTCTCATTCTCAATCGTGACCTCCCGACACGGCAGCAGCTGCTTCTGAAATTGCTCATCGGTCTCGCGCTCATTTGGTTCGGATTCAAAATCGCGCTGAGCGGATTGCTCGCGGGAGATTGGCGCTATTTCGGCAAGCTCTTCCTGATCCTGCTCGTGTCGATGATCGCGGGCCGGATGATCGGCAGGTTGCTGCGCATTCAGAAAGGGCTCAATCATCTGGGCCATCTCGCGAAGGAAAAACTTGGAACGGGTAATCGCAATGACGGCCTGCTCGCGGCAGTGATTTTATTTTGCGCGGCACCGCTCGGCTTCGTCGGAGCGATTGAAAATGGTTTGGCGAATCGCAGCTTCGAACCACTGCTGATCAAAGGCGTGATCGATGGCCTCGCCGCGATGTCTTTCGCGCGCATGTTCGGTCCCCGTTTATTGCTGGCCGGGTTACCAGTCGCCGCATTGCTGGCCGCCATTTCCTTTGGCGCGCTCAGTATCGAACCGTGGCTGCGGTCCAATCAGATGCTCGACGCGTTGCACGTCGTGTGCGGCTTCCTGATCTTGTACGTGTCGTTGATCGTATTCGAAATCAAGAAAGTGGAACTCGGCGATTATCTGCCCGCGATGTTGGTCGCTCCAGCCGTCGCCGCGCTGTTCCGCTGAATCAGAGCAGCGCTGCCGAATCCGTATCCAACAGCAGCGTAGCCGCGGCGCGCGTGCGCAAGTATGAGGCGGGGCAGGCGGCTGAAACAGGTTCCGTCAGCGCCATGCGAACGGCGTTCGCCTTCCGCTTCTCCGGCGAGATGCAGATCATTTTGCGCACGGCGCAAAGGGTCGGGATCGTCAGTGTGTAAGCGTATTGCGGCATTTGATCCACGCTCGCGAAATGGCCTTCGTCCACCTGTTGCTGACGGCATTTCAAATCAAGGCTCACGAGCTTCACTGCCCAGGGATCGTCGAACTCAGCGACGTGCGGATCATTGAAAGCGATGTGGCCGTTCTCGCCAATGCCGAGGCAGCACAGATCGATCTCCTGTTGGTCGAGCAACTCAGCGTAGCGGGCGCATTCGTCGAGCGGTTGATCGGCATCGCCCTTGATGTAATGGAAAACCTTCGGCTTCACGATCGACTCCACTTTCTCGCGCATGTAGCGGCGGAAGCTGGCTTTGTGGTTCGCGTCGATGCCGAGGTATTCGTCCATGTGGAAGAGCGTGATCTTCGACCAATCCACACCGCCCAACTTGATCAACTCGTCGAGGAAACGGATTTGCGAATTGCCTGTGGCGAGGATTGCGGCAGCCGAACCGCGCTCGGCGAGCGTTTGCGCGAGGAACTGTTGCACGGTGGCGGCGACATCACACGCGAGGTCATCTTGCGACGCATACACGCGCACCGGCAGCGCATCCACCTGAAATGTTTTGATCGGGCTCAAGCGCGCGGAGTTTCCGAATCGACCTTGTTCAACTCAAGGAATTTCCCATCCTGTGCTCTTGCACTGCGTATGGACAAGGCGCCTGGCGGGCGACACATTCAGTCATGCCTCTGTATGAATACGAACTGTGTGAGGGCAGTTGCGGCGCGTGCGGCGGGCGTTTCACCTTGCGCCGTCCGATCACGGCGCAGGAATTGACGGCCTGCCCGGCTTGCAAGAAACCGGTGCGCAAAATCATCTCGAGTTTTCATACGCCTTCGGCTGCAAAGCCGCTTTCGGTTACCGACGCAAAAGGCGCGGGATTCAGCGTCTGGAAAAAGACGTCAGGCAGCGAATACGAACGGCAATAAAGGAT
>DATHEW010000165.1:0-10040 GCA_035318425.1 Candidatus Acidiferrum sp.
TTTCGAGACGATGGGCGAAGATGCGGGAGTTGATTCGTACGTTAAACCTTCGAATAGCGACGTGTGGGATTTTATGTCGAAGATTCGACATTGGCTTCACGATCCCAACAGGCGAGGCATTCCAAGCTCGTAAACAGTTTGTCGTGCCAATCGGGCACATCAATGAACCCCAATTCCATTCGCATTCGACGCGTTACCGAACCTGATCCCGCTGTGGTCGAAGCTTTGGCGGATGTGTTGATGGATTGCGTGGAAGGAGGGGCGTCGATTGGGTTTATGCAGCCGTTGGCGCGCGGGAAGGCGGTGGCGTTTTGGGAGGGTGTGCTGGCGGGCGTCGCACGGGGCGAACGCATTCTGCTGGTGGCGGAGGATGCGGAGTCGAACACGGTCGTGGGCACGGTGCAGGTGGTGTTGACGATGCCGGAGAATCAGCCGCATCGCGCCGACGTGGCGAAGATGCAGGTGCGTCGCCGCGCGCGCCGTTGCGGCGTGGGTGCAGCCCTCATGCGCGCCGCCGAAGCCGCCGCGCGGGAGGCGGGCCGGACGTTGCTGGTGCTGGACACGGTGACGGGCGGCGACGCGGAGCGTTTGTATGCCCGCCTCGGCTGGCAGCGTTGCGGCGTGATCCCCGGCTACGCGCTTTGGCCGCAAGGCGGGTTGTGCAGCACCACGCTGTTTTATCGCGCGCTCCCAGAACACGCTGAATAGATCTTTGCCGTGACACCTTACGAGCCGCGTTCCGTGTGCTTTCTGGATCTTTGGCCGGTGGACGACTGGCGGATCAAAGTTTATGGCATCGCTCACGCGCGGCCGCAGCCCCGTCCTGAGTTGGTGACCGCGGCCCGGCGCGTCGCCACGCAACATCTTCGCTCGTTGCCGGGCAGCATGCGCCACTATCACGTCGGCTTTCTCGGCGTGCATGACGGCCGCACCTCCAACTTCGTCTTCCTCGACTTCTGGGCGGACGAGAACGAGCTGTATCATCACGTCTATGTTTCGCCGACGGCACAGCCCGACCAATTCACCTATGTGACGCCCACGGGACTGTCTGCATGTGTCTGGGATTTGAAGTTACAGGCGTTCGAGCGTGACGCCTGGGTCACGCACGTCCTGAAACGCAGCGCGGCACCGGACTTCGATGGCTACCTTGGTGCCAGGCTGAACGCCAGCGTCTGAGCGGGGCCGTTGTGTGATGGCGTTCACTCCCGCGCGCTGGCGCAGTCGCCTTACACTTTCTGCGGCAGCGGCACGTCGATGCCGAGGGCGGAGGCGAGGTCGATCGCGTGTTCCTGTTCTTGCGTGATGATCTTGCGCAGCGTTTCGCTCAGCGCGAATTCTCCGAGCGCTTCCGCCTGCCGGATGCGATTGCGATAGTGCGCGATGGTTTCGCGCTCGTTCGCGAGATCCAGTTGAAGGAGTTCCTCGGGCTTGTCTGAAATTTTGACCGGCTTGGGCACGACGGTGGGACATCCACCGAGGTAGTCGATCTGCTTGGCGATGAGCAACGCGTGGTTCAATTCTTCGCCGGCATGTTTTTCGAGTTCGCGTGCAATGTCGGTGTAAGCGGCGCCCTTGATGATCTGGCTGTAAACGACGTAGGCGATGATGGCCTGGTATTCGCGCGCGAGATCTTCGTTGAGCAGTTCGACCAATTGTTCCCGGTTCAGATTGATGTTTGTATCCATAAAATTCCTCCTTGAGACACCGCAAGAGTGAGGAGCGCAGTCGAAAAGTCAATCGGGGCGACAAACAGTTGCGGCGCGAGATGCGATTTGGCAGCGTACGCAGGACGCAACTGACCGGGAGACGTTTATGCCGAAACTTATTTTCACCAGTAGCGCGCTCGCGCGTGATGGTTACGAACTGATTCTGGAAAAGACAACGGTCGGGCGCAGCGACGGGAATACGCTGGTCGTCCACGATCCATCACTTTCGGCAACGCACTGCGAAATCCTTCTGAACGGCTCCGAAGTGATCGTGCGCGACCTGGATTCGCGCAACGGCACTTTCGTGAATGGCGTGCGGCTTCAGAATGGGCAGGCACAGTTGAAGCACGGACAGGCGGTGCGCTTCGGATCAGTGGAGGCGCGGTTGGAATTGGACGACGAAGACGAGGACACCGCCACTGATGTGACGGCGATTCACGCGTTTGGCAAAGCGATCCGCGATCAACGCCGCGAGGCACTGCATCCCAAACCAACAGACGCTTCTCAGCACATCGGCCAGGAACAGGCGAACGGCGGTGATGAGAAAACTTCGACGATGCCAATAGCGCCACAGAGAGCATCTCCATCGCCGGCACCGGTTGGTGTGCCGTCTCAATCCAAGCCGCCAGCCGGGCGCAGCACGTTCGTTTGGACGGCGACGGTGCTCATCGTGATTTGCGCCATCGTGTTGTTGTGGAAACTGCTGCCACGCTCGTAGCCAACTGGTCGATGACGCGTTCTTTATCCGGCGCCGCCGTTTTATTCTCGCTGCTCACGATCTCTGTTCGCGCCGACGAGGCGGACGATTACGTGAGAGCGCAGATGGACACGCACCGTATTCCCGGATTGGCGCTCAGGGTCATCTCGAATGGCAAGGAAGTGAAAGCCGCGAGCTATGGGTTGGCGAACGTAGAACTGAATGTTCCCGTAAAAACGGAAACAGTTTTTGAAATTGGATCGCTTACCAAACAGTTCACCGCCGCCTGCATTCTCCTGCTGCAACAGGACGGGAAACTTTCGGTGGACGACAAGATCAGCAAGCATCTGCGAGACACGCCCGCGACCTGGTCGAGCATCACCGTGCGCCACTTGTTGACGCACACTTCGGGAATTCGGAACTACACCGGGCACGATGGATTCGAACTTACGAAGCGCCTTACGCAGGCGCAGTTCGTTCAGGCGATCGCGGCGTTGCCCGCCGACTTTGCGCCAGGCGAACAGGCGAAATATTGCAACTCGGGCTACAACCTTCTCGGCTTCATCATCGAGAACGTCAGCGGCAAAACTTACTGGAGCTTTCTCTCAGAGCGCATCTTCACGCCGCTCGGAATGAGCAGCGCCACGAATCGCGATCCCATCATCATCGTGCCGCACCGGGCGGATGGTTACATCCGCACGAACGGCATGTTGCGCAATCGCGACAGCGATCTCACCGATGTTTTCTCTGCGGGCGCCATCGTGTCGAACATCGGCGATCTGGTGAAATGGAATGCTTCGCTCGAGACGGAGAAACTCCTGAACGCCACGAGTAAGTCGCAACTGTGGACGCCGGCAAACCTGAACAATGGACGCGAGACGCCGTATGGATTTGGGTGGCGCATCGGGACACACGAAGGACACAGAAACATAGGCCACAGCGGTTCCACCTCTGGCTTCTCCGCAAGTCTCCAGCGATTCCCCGACGACAGGCTCACCGTGATCGTGCTCTGCAATTCAGACGAGTCAAACATCGCAACGACGATCGCGAAACGGATCGCCACATTTTATTTCGTGGAAAACAAATAGCCGGTGCGCTTCCCGCCGGCGGCGCATTCGCCCCAACGCGGATACAAAGAAGCAGACGCAAGCTTGCGAGTGGTTTTGCTCGGTGCGTAAATGGCGGACAGGTTGCGCTCGTAGCTCAGTTGGATAGAGCAACTGCCTTCTAAGCAGTCGGTCGTGGGTTCGACTCCCGCCGAGCGCACCATCTCCTCGCACCCTTGAGTCTTCGCGGCACAGTTGTTCGGAATGCCGGAATAGGGCGGAACATGGTGGAATAGCCCTAAAATCAGCAGCTTAAGACCGCTTTAACACCGAGTTAAGATGTTCGGAATGTTCGGACACCTTGCCAAAAAAGGTGGGACACGGATTTGCGAAAAGGCCAATGTTTTGCCGCCATACTGAAAAGTTTGGCAAGGTGTACCCCGAAAACGAACAAATAGACCCCTGGGCCGTGGGACAAGAGAAACGGGACACGGGACACTTTTGAGCGGCCGGGAAAGTCTGTGTTATTGCCTGATGCGATGGCGCTCGATACGCTGTGCGACAAAATGAAAGTATTGTCAAAACGAACGGTTTCGATCCTCGCGTTTTCCCTAACCGCATTCAACTCGCACGGTCAGAACCTTATTGATCTTACTTACGGCGTTGGCGCAGGTGATTTCGAGGTCGGAGCATTTACAGAAAACGGCCTCCCGGCTGGGTCGACTAATCTGGTCGGCTGGGTCGTGGATACGAATTCTATCGACTGGATTTCTACGGGGTTTGCCAACACCTCCAGCGGAATGCTGGCGATTGACCTTAACGGTTCGTCTCCCGGCGCCATCCACACCGTCGTCCCAACAATTCCTGGCGAGATTTACGAGGTTGCGTACGATGTCGCAGCATTTGTCCATTTTACCTCCCCGAGCAGTCCGAAACGTGCCGAGGTTTCGGCTGGATTTGTGACCAACATCGTGGTGCTAACTGGGCCGACAATTGATGCTGCGCCGATCGCCTTGAGTTGGACGCGTGAGCAGTTGAGATTTACCGCTTTGTCGTCGAACTCGACGATTACATTTAAGTCACTGATGCCTACGGACGCGTCTGGCGTGTTGCTGGACAATGTATCCGTTACACACGTCGTAGCTTGTACGCCTGTCACAAACACTGTCGTATTGACGAACACGGTTGTGGTTACTGAGTTCGTGACCAACGTCGTCACGCAGTTCTTTACGAACATCATCACTCAATTTGTTACCAATACGGTTTCTCTTGGGACGCTCCGCGCTGATGTCGCTTCTTCTAGCGTGGCTTTCCGGACAACCCGCCAATTAACGAGAGAGATTCAACAAGTCGAAAAGCATTTGCAGCGGCTTGGGAACCTCACCCTGCGCCGCATAGGTCCGGTCGACAATGAATTGGCTGAGAAAATCCGGTTGGAGATCGAGGTTCTCCTTATTGGAGCAGATCAGTAATAAATCAGCGTGCGGAGGGCGCGGAAGGCGCTCGGCTGTTTTGCTTTGGTCATTGCCGCGATCCTCGCGCGTGGCCTCGGTCAGATACCGACTGAGCAGAAAAAAGTGCGCCGGCGCCGCGCCTACGAGTGCGAGAAGATTGCCACCAACACGCCAACTACCGCGCCCGCCAAACAAAAGAGAATGAGCCTTGTGCGGCCGCTCACGGTCAGAGCGCCCCGGCAATGTGGGCAACGCTCAACACGGCTGTTCATCAACGTCTGTGCGCAGTGTTTGCAGTGCTTCATCGAGTGGGGCGGATAGTCACCAGCCGCACCGGTGAACGCAATGATTTGAGGTTGGGCAGAAACACCCCAAGAAAAACTGCGCCACATGGATGCTCAGCGCGCCTTGGGATCTCGCTTCCAGAACTTCGCCAACCAGACTGACGATCTCGCTTCGCCATCTCGGCGGACACCAACTCGGCCGTCACTTTCGTTTCTTGTCACGATCCCCGTCCGCCGATCCACCTTCGTACCGTTCATCTGTTGCCTCAGCGCCTCGTCAGTCATCACCACGCGTTCACCCTGCTTCAATGACTTGATCTTCACGCCTGTCTATCGACACGCCGCGCTCGTCGATGAATCCGTGCGTTCATGAAAAAATGCGCGACTCCGAGTCAATGGCGAGATCAATTTCACCGGGCAAGACGTTCTGGAGATCGCCCCTGGCGCTTCGTTGCTCCTCTTCATGGACGGGACGAACGCCGTCTTCGGTGGGAACGGGGTCGCGAACCACGGCACCGCCAAGAACTTCATCTACTTTGGAACGGCGCGGAACGAGACATGTTTTCTGCCAGGCAACGGCTCTTTTACCGGACTGATCTACGCTCCGGATACTCAGATCATTTGTAGCGATATTGGTAACACTTTAACCGACTTCACGGGATCGATGGTCGGCAAGTCCGTCCAGCTGAAGGGTCATTGCTCGTTCCACTTTGACGAATCGCAGCTGCGGAGCGGTTGGATTCGTTAGCGCGTTCTTCCTCCTTCCCACATCGCCTTCCTCGTGTAACTTCCCCGCGCCATGATTCGCGCGTTTGCGCTCGTTTGGATTTTTGCTTTGACCATGACCTTGAATTTGACTGCTGCTGACCCGTCATCGACGAACTCCATCCCCGCCATTCCACCCGACGTGCGGCTCGTCACGCTCGACAACGGCCTCACGTTGTTCATTCGCGAGGACAAGTCGGCACCCGTCGTTTCCGCACAAGCGTGGTGTCGCGCAGGGAGCATTCACGAGGACAAGTGGCTGGGCGCGGGGTTGTCACACGTGCTGGAGCACATGCTCTTCAAGGGCACGTCGAATCGGCCGCCGGGGAAAATCGATCAGGAGGTGCAGGACGCGGGCGGTTACATGAACGCCTACACGTCGTTCGACCGTACGGTTTATCACATTGATGTGCCGAACACGGGCGGACGCATCGCCATCGATATTCTCTGCGACATCATGATGAACGCCACGTTGCCCGCCGACGAATTGGGCAAGGAGATGGACGTCATCCGCCGCGAGATGGACATGAACCAGGACGACCCGCGCCAGAAATCCGCGCGCCGTCTTTTCGAGGTCGCTTACACGCGCAGCCCGTATCGCTTCACGGTCATCGGTTATCCCGACATCTTCAACGACCTCAAGCGCGAGGATATTTTCAACTACTACAAGGAGAAATACGCGCCGAACAACATCTTCTTCGTCGTGGTTGGAGACATCAACGCGCAGGAAGTGGAGGACCAAATCCGCGCGGCGTTCGCGAAGAGCAAGGCGCGCGCGATGCCCTCGTTCGAATTGGGTGCGGAGCCGAAGCAGGTTGCCCCGCGCGAAGTCGTCGAAGAAGCCGCTGTCGAACTCGGGCACGTTCACATGAGTTGGCACATCCCGGACGTGCGCCATCCCGACATGCCGCTTCTCGACGTGCTCGCGACGTTGCTTGGCAATGGCCGCAGCTCGCGCCTCTTTCGTCAGGTGCGCGAGACGCAGGGCCTGGTGAATTCCGTTGATGCATGGACTTACACGCCGGGCGGCGCGGGTCTCTTCGGCATGAGCGCGGTGGTTGATGCGGATAAATTCACTCCCGCCCGCGATGCGATCCTCGCCGAGTTGGAGAAAATGAAGAACGAACTCGTCACCGCCGAGGAACTGACGAAAGCAGTGAAAATTTTCACGGCCGCGATGCTTGGCGCGCGCAAGACGATGTCCGGCCAGGCGCAGGATCTGGGCGGCAGTTGGATCGCCGCGAGTGATTTGAATTTCTCCCAGCGTTACCTCGACGCCGTGAAGCGCATCACGCCCGCGGATTTGCAACGCGTCGCCCGCACGTATCTCACGGAACAGAACCGCACGATGTATGCGCTGCTTCCCACTGGAACAAAGCCGAAGTCCGAGCTGGTCGCCGATGCGCAACAGACGAACGCGATTCAGAAATTTGAACTCCCGAACGGCTTGCGTCTGCTCGTGAAGGAGGACCATCGCCTGCCCTTCGTGGAAATCCGCACCGTCCTGCGCGGCGGCGTGCTCGCGGAAAACCCGACGAACAACGGTGTGACATTGCTGATGGCGAAGATGCTCCTGCAAGGCACCACCTCGCGCACCGCGGAACAAATCGCGAGCGAGATGGAATCGATGGGCGGCTCCATCGACAGCTACAGCGGCAACAACAGTTTTGGCGTGAACGCTGAAGTCTTGAGCAATGATTTCAGCGCCGGCCTGAACATCGTCGCCGACGTGTTGCTTGATCCCGTCTTCCCCGTCGCCGCGTTCGAGCGCGAGCGCGAGATGCAGCTCTCGGCCATTCGCGCGCAGCGCGACCAGTTGCTCCAGAGCGGCGGTCGACTCATGCGCCGCGCACTTTACGGCGACATCGGTTATGGCCTCGACGTGAACGGCACCGAGGAGAACGTAACGAAGCTCATCGTCAATGACGTGAAGGCTCAATACGCCGGACTGCTCGCGCCGACGAATTGCGTCATCAGCATTTTCGGCGACGTGAAAACTGAGGCGGTGCGCAAAGCCATCGAGGAAAAATTCGGCGCGTGGAAAAACAAAGCGCTCATTCCCGAGCTCGGCAAAGTCCCCGCCATTGACGCCATCAAGCGCGTCTCTGACACGCGTGACAAGAAGCAGGCCGTGCTTCTGATTGGTTATCCCGGCACGACGATTTTCAGCGAGGACCGTTACGCGCTGGAGCTGTTGCAGGAAGCGCTCAGCGACCTTGGCTCGCGCCTTTTCACGCGCATCCGCGAGAAGCTCGGCCTCGCCTACTACGTCGGCGCGCAGAATTTTCTTGGACTCAGCCCTGGCTACTTCGCGTTCTACACCGGCACCGAACCTGAGAAAGTGCAGCAGGTCGAAACCGAAATGCTCAAGGAAGCCGCCGCCCTCCGCACCGACGGTCTGACCGCCGAAGAGCTCAAGCGCGCCAAAGCCAAAGTGGTGGGCCAGAAGAAAATCGCCCGCCAGGACCTCGGCAATTACGCGATGGTCACCGCTCTCGACGAACTCTACGGCCTCAGCTTCGACCACAGCGACAAGGACGACGCCAAATACGAATCCGTAACGCTCGAAGACGTGAAACGCGTCGCCGCGAAAATTCTCGCCGAAGACAAGTTCGTGATTTCGGTGGTGCGTCCGGGGAAGTAGTTCAGCGTCGAAGGTGCCCGTCAGGGCTGCTACACCGCCTGGGTGAAACGCGACCGTGCCGCAACGGAGCGCCTGCCCTCGCGCCGTCGAGAATCGCGAACGCACTATCTATTGGTGGGAGTGATCGACTCTGGATTGTACGAGCCACACTTCATGCGATCCAGCGGCGGTCACCGCGGCTTCAAAGCTCAACCGGCGGCTGTCTTGCCGGAGTCTTTCGGGACCAGAATCTTCGTCTCTGGTGAGATCAGCACAAGCGATGCAGATATTTGGATTCGCCTCTGAACCCACTCGCATTCGCGCGGCGCAACATCGGCAAATTTTATTTGCCGCCAAACTGGCTGAATCAATTCGTTTCATCTGTCGCCAAAACCCTTCCTGGTTCACTGAAAATCAACACACGTCTTACTCAGTACATAAATACGTTCCGAAAACGTGATTATTTCAGACAAAGTGCAAAAACTTTCGAGAGGGATGCGGCGCGGTCTACCTCGCAACCGCGGCGGATTCAATGAACTGTCGAATATGCGCGGCCGGCATCGCGCCGGATTGTCGCGCCACCTCCGTTCCGCCTGCGAACAGGATCAACGTGGGAATGCCGCTGATGCCGAAACGTTGCGCGAGATTCTGAAGTCGGTCTGTGTTCACCTTTGCCACCAGCCAACGGCCCGAGCCTTCTGCGGCGACTTTAACCAGTTCTGGCGCGACCATCTTGCAGGGGCCGCACCACGGCGCCCAGAAATCCGCGAGAACGGGAAGCGCCGCACGGCTGGTCAGCGAGAAAAAATCCGCGTCCGCCCCGATCTCGATCGGCTCGGCCGGCGCGTGCAATTCCGCCTGGCACTTACCGCAGCGAAATGCCTGCGTGAGCCGCTCGTAAAGCAGTCGATTGCGCTGATGACATTGCGGACACTCCAGCAGCAGCCCGCGTTCGTCCGAAGGAATACCACTCATGCCAAAACGTTAGCATCAATGCTGAAAGTCCGCTCCTCGCCACGACGCTCGCCCGGGATGCAGGACAAACGCATCAAAACGGAAATGATGGTGGAAATGGCCGCGCTGCGGCATTTCGTCCGCGTTCAGCGGACGGCCCGAGTGGCGCACGCCTAGATCGTTCCGGCAGGCCGCTGCGCGGCCCGACTCGTCGCAGCGCGACGAGTCCTACCTCGCTGGTGCGTTTGCCCTGGCTTGAGATGTCTTGCGACTAGAATCACGGACGTGAGGAATCGAGCATAGTTTGTCGGCGTGGTGAGCAGGGCTTTGACTACACTACCGACGGAATGGCGGCCGTCTTCAGGGTGCAATGTCCCGGGCATCACGCAAGTTGCCACGGACAACGCCGGTCATACCTCTGCACCGGACACGTCACGATCCTCTAGAGCGATTGCCAAAAATAATTTCCGATTCGCGAAAGAAAAGGCTGGTACAAATTGGCACACTCTGG
>DATHEW010000166.1:0-3674 GCA_035318425.1 Candidatus Acidiferrum sp.
CCTTGTTGTTTCGAACTCGCGACCATCTCATCGCTGTGGACGAACGAAAGCCCGCTGCGAAGTGATTTCGATCCGAGCGCTTTTTCATCGCTCCACACCGCGCTGCCGGATTGCAGGTCGCATCGCTGCGGCAAACAACCATCATTTTGGCCCTTCTCGCGTTTTGACTTCGACCGCATTTTCCCGTACGAACACACAATCCTGTTCCGCCCTTTACAACGAGTGTGCGCCACTCACTCTTGCGCGCACCGCCGGACACCCACTCTGGTGTTCGCTCTTCTGCTTGCCGCATTCACTGCGCGCGCGGAGCTCTGGATCAATGAAGTGCTCTTCAATCCCCCGGGCACGAACGATGTCGCCCGGCAATACGTCGAGTTGCGCGGAACCGCGAACCTGTTGCTCGCCGATTCTTTCTTCATCGCCGTGGAAGGCGACACGAATGGAAATCCCGGCACGATCCAAAATATCTTCGACCTCTCGGGACAACGCGTCGGCGGCAACGGATTGCTCGTCCTGTTGCAGAACTCGAATGCCTACATCGCCAACGCCTCCGCGAAGGTGCTGGTGAATAAGTCCGGCCCAGGATTCGGGAGCGGTTCCAGCAGCACCATCAATCATCGCGGCAAGAACGGTAGCGTGGAATTGGAGCCCGCGTCGGTGACCTTCTTCCTCATTCAAACAATGACTCCACCCGAGATCGGCGACGATATAGACGCGAACGACGATGGCGTTCCCGATGGCGCAGCGTTTTCCACCTGGCACATCTTCGATGCGGTTGGCGTGCTCGATAACGACGGCGCCGGTGACATCGCTTACGGCAACATCAACTTTCGCCGCGACAATGATCCAGGTGAAAACGCCACGGCGCCGGCTGGCACTGTCGTCCCAGTGAGTTTCACCGCTGGCTACGTGGCACGTGTGAAGAATTCCACCAATTGGACCGCGGCGGATTGGGTGGCGGGAGATGAACTCATCGGCGCGCCTCCGTTTTGGAAACTGAACCGCGCGGCGACATCCTTCGCCAAACTTGGGAACAAGCCTTTGAATCATCTCGGCGCTCCAAACTTCGGCGGCTCGCGACTCCCCGGCGTCATCGTTCGCGAACCTGTTGCCGGCGCTGAGATCACCGAAGGACAGCCGGCGCGGAGCTATTCTCTCGCGCTCAATCTAAAAGCAGCCGGCGGGCTCACGGTGCAGATCGGCGCGCCATCCGGCGTGGAGGTCAGCATCGATCGCGGCCGAAACTACTCCACTAACGCTTTGTTAAAGCTCACTGGAGTTGCGGCCAAAACGATTCTCGTGCGTGTGGCGCAAAACGATGATGTGGTCGCCGCGTCACGTGATGTGCAAATCACGCACACGGTCGTGAGTAGCGGTGACCTCGCCAAATATCCCGTGGCCGGCACAGTCATTCCCCCGTTGTACCTGCGGGTGAACGACGATGAGCGCGTGGTGATCAGCGAGGTTAAAGCCAATCCGCCCGGCCCCGATGATGCACCGTTCGAGTTCGTTGAACTGCGCGGCACTCCCAACGCGCTGCTGTCGAACCTCGCGTTCGTGGTGCTGGAAGGAAACGCGGAATTGAATCCCGGCCTGGTGACGACGGTGATCGGCCTGAATGGATTGCGCATCGGCGCCAACGGCCTCGTGATGATTGTCGCAGCAGGCAATCCTTACCTGGTGTTACCCGGCACCACCGTCGTGCAAGCGCCGCAATTGAACCGCGCGGGCGGCGGCCTGGGCAATGGCAGCGTCACGTTCCTACTGGTGAGCACCGCGAGCACCATCACCGAGGGTACCGATCTCGACGCCGGTGACAATGGCGTCGCCGAAGCATTGCCTGCGGATACAGCGATCATCGACTCGGTCGCGTGGTTCGACACCAGCGGCAACGATGAAGTTTACACAATAGCCGTCGTCGAGATGTCGTCCGGCAAACCTGACGCAATCACACGCTTCTCCACGAACAACATTCCGAACTGGACGCTCGCGTGGTTTGGCGGACATCTCGCCGGCACGAATGCCGAGACGCTGACTTACGATGGTGATGAAGTGACCGCGAATTTTCCATTCGGCACACCGATGTCTCCTGGCGTGACCAACAACACCGCGCCGCAAACTTCGCCGCTGCCGCCGTTCACGAGTTCCATCGATGACCCCACCACGCCGCCGATTCGTTTCACGATTTCGGATGTCGAGTCGCCGGTGAACGCGCTGACCGTCAGCGTGCGCAGCAGCAATCCGCTCGTCGTACCAGACAACAAGCTGACCCTCACCGGCAGCGGTGCGCAACGCACCCTGCTCATCAAGCCAATCGGCGTCGGTTACTCGACGATCACGATCTCGGTGAGCGATGGCGCGCAGGTGGGCGAGCGAGTGTTTGAATTTGCCGCTTCCGCCGATCCGCTCGGCAATGGCCGCTTCCACTCAGGGGCGAGTGATGCCTCGACAGTTTATGCCGTTGATGCGCGGTGGATGATCGCAGGCGATGATGAAACGCAGGTTCTGCGGCTCTATTCGCGCAGCAACTCCGGCCCGCCGGTCGTCAGCTTCGACATGAATCCCTTCCTC
The DNA here is from genome assembly GCA_035318425.1 of Candidatus Acidiferrum sp. Taxonomy (GTDB): domain Bacteria; phylum Verrucomicrobiota; class Verrucomicrobiia; order Limisphaerales; family SIBH01; genus JANNGC01. The sequence continues at coordinate 2,572 of DATHEW010000166.1, forward strand.
GATCTCGAAGATTATTACGAGAACGGCCAACCGCGCGAAGTGGACATCGAAGGATCAACACACGTGGGCAATCGCATCTACTGGATCGGTTCGCACTCGCATGCGCGCGACATGGAAGTGCGGACCAATCGCGCGCGTTTGTTCGCCACGGACATTTCCGGCACCGGCACGAACGTGACGCTCAACCTCGTGGCTCACTACGATTATTTGAAAGCCGACCTCGTGAACTGGGACGCACACAACGAGCACGGCAAAGGCGCGTTCTATTACGGCCTGTTCGCCAGCTCGCAGGAAGGCGTGGATCCGAAAGCGCCCGACGGCTCAGGCTTCAACATCGAAGGGCTGGCCATGGCGCCCAACAATACCAACGTCGCTTACGTCTGTTTCCGCGCGCCGCTGGTGCCGCCGGGAAATCGCATGAATGCGTTCGTGGTGCCAGTGACGAATTTCGCGGCGCTGGCGAGCAACGGCGGTGAACCGGGCGCGGCGCGATTCGGCGCACCGATCGAATTGAATCTCGGCGGACGCGGTGTACGAAGCATCGAAGCCATTGGAACGAATTACCTCATCGTCTCCGGGCCGCCGGGACTCGCGAGCAACACGCCGCCGTTGGATTTCAAATTGTTCACGTGGACGGGCAATCCACAGCACCAACCGCAACAACGCGCCGCTGAACTCAGTGGATTGAATGTCGAAGGCATCGTCGAACTCCCGCGGTTGCCGTGGACCGCAAACTCACGCGTGCAACTGCTCAGCGATAACGGCATCACGGTCTATTACGGCGACGAAATTCAGGCGAAGCACCTTACCGTTCGGGCGTTCAAGAAAGCGCGCACCGATTGGGTATCGCTCGGCGCGGTCGTGGAACAGTCGCCGTTCATTCGCCAGGCGGCGAAGCAATCGAGTACTCTTAAGCTGACGTGGCACTCCGTTGCGGGCACACGCTACCGCGTGCAAACAACCGCGTCATTCGGCGGCACGTGGAGCGACGTGCCGGGCGACGTCGTGGCGGAAGACGCGACGGCCAGCAAAGAGGTGGAAACGAACGACACTCAGCAGTTTTTCCGTGTGGTGGCGGTGCAGTAGTTACCCCGCATTCACCG
>DATHEW010000167.1:0-2532 GCA_035318425.1 Candidatus Acidiferrum sp.
GCCATGGCGCGGCAAAGTTCCTGTACGCGATAAGCCTGGTTGCTCAGCACGGGCCAGTAAGCGTCCAGTGTCTTGAGGCAGAGCTGGACGGATTGGTCGAGATTGCGGTGCAGCGCCGAGTTGAGTTTTTCAAGCTGCTGGTTCTGGTCCGCGATTTTCGCGACCTGCGTCGCCAACTTTAAGTTCGCCGTCTGCGTTTGCTCCTGCAGCTCGCGAGTGTGCTGAAGCATGTCGAAGCGTTGCACGGCGTTCTGCACCGTCATGAGCAACTCTTCACGCAGCCACGGCTTCACGATGAAGCGGTAAATTTCTCCTTTGTTGATCGCGTCGATCACCGTGTTGAGGTTCACCACGCCCGTGATGAGGATGCGCGTGGCGTCGGGTTGCAGCGTCTTGACCTGTTGAAGGAATTCCAGGCCGGTGATCTGCGGCATCTGGTGGTCCGTGAGAATCACGGTGAATTGTTTTTCACGGACGAGCTGCAGTGCTGTGATCGCATCCGGGGCGCCAGCGACCTCGTAATGCTGGCGCCGCAACGTCTCGCACAGCGCTTCGACGATTGTTTCGTCGTCGTCAACAACGAGGATGCTGGCCCTGCGTTTCTCAGCGTCAGTCATGATGCGCGCCATCGGTCATGCGTATTAAAGTCGTCGGCGCTTTCGGACTCATCTGAAGGAGTATCTCCATCCTGAACCTGGTTTGTGGAGACGCTTTTTCAAAAATGGCGAGGAAAGGAATGATGCGGCTAAGAGTAGCTGGACCAGTTCGCGGCAGTGCTTGCGCCATAAGCGCGATTCAACTCTCGCAGGGTTCCAGCCGCGCGGTTCACTTCCGTGAATTCACGTTCCGCCATCGCGCGGCGCGTTGAGAGCAGTTGGTTGTTGCTCATCTCCAGGGAAACCAATTCGCGCACGAGAGTGGTCGTGCTGGCGTTTGGGCGCGCTCCCGGTGGAGTCGCGCGAGAGATTTGCGGCTGCAATTCAGCTTTGCGCCGTTGGAGATCGTTTACCTGCGGCCAATCCTCGGCAGAAATGGCGCGGGACTCGGCTTCGGTCAGGCCGCGCCACTCTTCCAGCAATGCTTCGAGGTCCGAGTTCATCTTCAGCCGCAAGCGGAAAGGCTCAGGTCAGCTGCCGTCGCTTCATTGCTGGCGCTGCTCAACATCTCGCGCCAGGCGTCGCGAAGGACCGTGAGGTGACGGACGCTTTCTTCGATGCCTTCCGGCGTCTTCTTCAAATTGCTTTGGGTGAGGCGCTGGTCGATGTAGTGATACAGCTTCCGCAGCGTCGTCGAAAGTTCGCCGCCGCGCTCCATGTCGAGAGAGCTGTTCAACTCGGTAAGAATTTGCTGCGCGCGCACCACATTGTTATTGATCGTGCTGTTGAATTCCAGCGGATCTTCGAAGCCGAAACCATTCAACGCGAGTCCGAGGAACTTGATCGCGCCGTCATAAAGCATCACCACGAGATGTCCAGGAGATGCAGTCTGTGTCGAAACCTGGCGATAGGACTGCCACGGATTGAGGTAACTCATAGAATTGGAAAAGTGCGTGAACGCGGACGGAAATCATCCTGCCACCGCGGAATCATTCGTTCTCGGAACGGATGTTTAGAGCGAGCAGGTTGGCGATGCCTCGGATCGTCGCTTCAGGCGGATAGCTTGATTGCGCGATCAACGAACGAGCGAGCGCGACGGCTTCGGGACGTACATCAGGGGTGGCACTCAGCCTGGCGCTGAGCGCGGCGATGTCCGTAAAGATCGCCGCATCCTGCGCGGCGGTCGCGGGGGCAGCCGCACGGCGGTCGGTCGCGTGAACCGGCTTCAGATAATTGGTGGCGTTGATTTGCATATCCAATGGCGCTCTTACGGCTGTTCTTTCGCCGTTGTCTTCGTCGGTTTCGGAATTTCCTTAAGGATATTTTTGTGCGTCGGCATTGTCGCGACGAGCGTAGCGGACGCGAACTGGGCGAAGCGCCTGGGCGATTGCAGCACCGCGGTGTCCTCGCCGGCTTTGGAATTGATCTGCGCCCGGCTATAATCATGAGCGGCACGTGCGACCGCATCCGAGCCGGCATCGATCACTTCATCGACCGCCCAGATCACGACATGGTCGGGACCAGCTACGAGCCGCAAGTCCAGCCCGAGCGCCAATGGCGGATACGCACGGAACGCGGTGAGAGCGGCGAAGACCACGCCATCGCATCCGGTTTCCTGCTTCACTCGGGCAAAGAAAGTTTCGGGCAATGCTTCATCAGCGCGCCAGGCAGCGCGACCGGTCCACGAGCGCAATTCGGATTCCGAGACATGCACCACTTCGAACATCCCGGCCTTGCGCAGTTCGGTTTCGAGAATGCCGGAAAAGTCTTCCGCTCCGGAAGCGAGTGCGGCGCCAGTGCGGGCCGGCGCGATCGGCAACAGCGCGACACGGCGGATGGTGCGGGGCATCGAGTCAACAGCGTGGATATTTGTCGGGTGGTAGCGTGGCCCGACCTCCGGCAACTCGGACGTGGCGCAGCCCGCTGCCACAAGCGC
>DATHEW010000168.1:0-2913 GCA_035318425.1 Candidatus Acidiferrum sp.
TGCTAGAAGGAGCGTTTCGTTCGTCGCGCCTGCGATCGACTGTCCCTCGTGGCGCCATTGATAAGTGATCGGTTCTGAGCCGCGAACTTGTGCTTTCAGAATCACATCGGCTCCTGACACCGCACGGACTTTCGAGGGCAGGCCGAAAGTCACCGGAGAAGGATTCACCGTCACCACGGTACTCGCGCTCGTTTGTCCGAAAGCATTCGAGACGATAAGGGTGTAAGTTCCTGCGTGCACGAGTTGTGCATTGCGGATCACGTAGATCGGATCGGCGCTTGGAATATCTTCACCATTCCACTGCCAACGAATTGTTACTGGAGGCAAGCCATCAACGGCTGGTTCGAAAAGGAAATCGCTGCCAGCACTTACGGAAAGATCTTGTGGCGGCACATTGATCGCCGCCGCCAGGTTGTTTGAGGTGAACGACACTTCATCGAGTGTTGCTCCGAAGAATCTCCACTGGAGCAGATGCGAGCCGTGGCCGAGCCATACTTCGTAACGTCGCCATCCGCCTTGCGCCGCGTCTGGGATCTCGACGACACCATCGACAGTGAAACTGAGGCTCCCGCTGCTCCAGAAAGTCAGTTTACCCGGGCCAATAACGACAGCTTCCAGCATTCCATTAAAATCAAAGCTTGCTGCTGCAATCCCATCATGAGCGTTTGCCGCTCCGACGATGGCCACTGAGCCCGTAACGACATTCCACGGAATGTTGGTCGCGTTGAGTGCCAGGCCGAGGCTCATGATCAACGGCACTTCGGCGCTGGGCGAGACCCCGTTCGAATTCCAGACCAGCACGCGATACATTCCTTCGTGGGAAAGTTGCATGTTGGTCAGCGAAAGCGTCGCGTTCGTTGCTCCGGAAATGTCCGCGCCGTTGAATTGCCACTGGAACGTGAACGGGCCGCAACCACCGGGCACAGTGCTGAACAGCGCGTTGCCGCCGCCGCTCGCTCCCGTTCCATGCGGAGCCAGCAAGAAGAACGGCAACTGATTCACGTCAACAATGGCGTTTGAGCTGACGGCCAACCCCAGGCTGTTGCTCACCAGCACAGAGTAAACACCGCTGTCTACCACTGAGGCGCTTGCGACCAGATAAGTGGGGTTGGTCGCTCCTTCGATGGCTGCGCCGCCGCGCCGCCACTGGAATGTGTTCGCTGCCGAACCAATCGCAGCGCTTTCCAGCAATACTGGCCCGCCTGGGCAAAGCTTTGCACCGACGGGCTGCCGCACGATTGTCGGCGGCGCTTGTGTGATGATGAGCGTCGCTGGGGAACTGATAACAAAATCGTGAACGTTGCTCAGCACCGCGAAATACACGCCGTCATCGATGCCGATGCGCGGCTGTGAAAACTGGAGCGTGGGGAATGTCGAACCCGACAATGCCACTGGCCCGCCGGGTAATTGCTTGAACCATTGCAGCCGCGCGCCAGTGCCGGACCAACCGACCGACAAAGCTGCTGGGCGCAATTCATCCGTACTCTGTGAAAACGGCTCGTTAGTAATCTGCAGAAACGACGGCGGCACGAATTGAAGGTCTGCAGCGAAACCCATCGCTACATCCGAGCTGCCTGCGTTGACTTGATGCACCTCGATGGCGATCAAGTTCATGCCTTTGCGCAGAAGTGATCCCGGGATGCTTTCCAAAACAAATGCGCCTTCAGTCAGCGTACCCAGCGCAAGCGTTGAGTACGAGATCTGACTGAGAGGCATGTTGATCCGGTAAGCCTCGAAACCGTTCACATAAACAATCGCGCCGTCATCGATCAGGTTGCTGGTGAGCAGTTGCACGTCGCCGGGTTCATTCGTGAGCACGAACTCAGTGCGGAAATAGTAGGTGATCACGGCACCTTCTGCATTGCTCACACTCAGCACCGTGTTTGTCAGCGGACGTATCGACGCATTGTCTTCGATTGCCAGCACACCACGGCCTTGCGGCCAGTTCGTCGCGGGCGGGTAAACGCTGTCGCGCCATGCCTCGCCCAGATCAGTTCCGCTTTGATTGTAACGCCACAGTTGGTTGGTAAGGCGGATGACGCTGAACGACGGCGGAATCACGTTCAGCAAAGCCACACGGCTCGTGACACTGTTCAAGCTACTGCTAGCGACCACCTGGTATTGGCCTGAATCTGCAAGGGTCGCGGGTACGAAGGTAAGCGTCGCATTCGTCGCAATCGCCAGCGCAACGCCGTTCTTGAACCACTGAAATGACGGGAGCGATCCATCGACGCCGACGGACAGAACGCCGTTGCTTCCCACGATGATGGCCGTGTCCACCGGCTGGTTTGTGACCGTGAGTGATTTCATCTCCACAACAAGTGAGGCAACGCTGCTGGTAACGGCCGTGACGCAATTCGCCACCCGCACGTAGTAGCTCGCCGCCTCATTTGAAGTGGCGACGAAGGCCAGCATCGCGTTCGTGCCGGCGGCAATCGCTTCCGTGCCGGAACTGTTGGTGCGATACCATTGGAAGTTGATTGGTGTCGATGCGTCTTGGTTCAGTGCGACAGTGAATTGCACCGTATTACCTGCGAAGTTCGTCCGACTCTGTAACTGCGCGATGATGCTTACCGGCGTTGATCCGAGCGTCAGCGTAGCCACTTGGCTGGTTTCGCTGCCGTAAAGATTTGTGATCACGACCCGATAACTGGCCGCATCTCCGCTGTTGATGGCGGGAAGATTCAACACCGAATTTGTGGTTTGAGTGATGTTGTTTGTCTCCGACGCGGTGACCTTCTGCCATTGGTAAGCCAGTGGACTTGTGCCGCCAGCCGTCACGGAGAAAGTCACCGGACTTCCGGCGCATTGCTCAATGCTTTGCGGCTGAACGGAAATCGTGGGTGGGCGGTTATCGAGGATTTCCTCCACGCGCAGTCCGCTGACGAGATAGGCGGTGCCGTTCACTTCGTT
>DATHEW010000169.1:0-5161 GCA_035318425.1 Candidatus Acidiferrum sp.
CGATGGCAAAGACGATCTGCTCGCGATCATTGGCACACGTCGAAGCACGAAAGAACTGACGCTGTTTGTTCTCGCCGCACCGAAGTCCAACCCTGGAAGTTTCTCCGGATTGTTCGCCGCAGCACCATTTGGGCAGAACGATTACGTCAACGGGATCAACGTGGACTTCGGTCCAAACACCACGAAGGAGATCAGCGTGTTGAACGTTGAGTCCGTTGGTGCGACAGGATTTCGCGATCTGCTCACGCCGGGATTTTTCAACGCCGCCGAGCGTCCATTCGGTGACTTTCATGTGTTCACCGTTCGCTCGCGCATCGCGACGAATGGCGTGGAGGTGTTCATGGACGGTTTCAAAGGTGGGCAGCGCGATCGCACGGATTCCACGATTGGTTTGGACGGGATGACCATCGGCGGGCGTCTTTACTCGAACGATCCGAGCCAGCCGCCATTCGCGCAGGGCTCTTTCGATGGAGCGATTGCGGAAGTGATCGCCTACGACCGCGCACTGACCGAAGACGAGCGGCGGTCGGTCGAACAGTCGTTGATGGCGAAAACGGTCGCGCTGAATGGGCTGCTGCGCGGTGCGCGAGGTCACGCGCTTGAAACGGTGAAGGATGCGCCCGCGGTGCAGATGCTCGTGCCGGGTTTCACCGCCCGCGAGTTGCCGCTCAAGATCAGCAACCTGAACAACGTGCGCTATCGGCACGACGGAAAATTGGTCGCGCTCGGATACGACGGGCGCATCCATTTGCTCACGGACACGGATGGCGACGGACTGGAGGACAAGGACGAACTCTTTTGGGACCAGCGCACCATGCGTGGCCCGATCGGCATTGCGCTCCTGCCCAAAAACGATCCGCGTGGTGACGGCGTGTTCGTCGCCAGCAAAGGCAAGATGTCACTGATCCTCGATAAGGACCGCGAGGGGCGTGCTGAAGAAGAGAAGATCGTCGCGACCGGTTGGCCGGAAATTTTCCAGGCGGTCGATACGCTTGGCATCGCCGTCGATCCCAAGGATGGCTCGATCTACTTCGGGCGGGGCTGCGTGAATTTCACCGATGGCTATCTCATCGATAAGAACACCGGGAAATCGAAGTACCAGCTCAATGATGAGCGCGGCACGATCCAACGGCTGAGCGCTGACTTCAAAACCCGCGAGACGATTTGCACCGGCGTGCGCTTCACCTGCGCGCTGGCGTTCAATCGCGATGGCGAACTGTTCGCCACGGACCAGGAAGGCGCGACGTGGCTGCCGAACGGAAATCCTTTCGATGAGTTGCTGCACATTCAACGCGGGAAACATTATGGATTTCCGCCGCGCCATCCGAAGCATCTGCCCGACGTGCGGGATGAACCACCGATCAGCGAATACGGTCCGCAGCACCAGAGCACCGTCGGCATGATCTTCAACGAAGGTGTGAATGGCGGACGTCACTTCGGTCCTGCGCACTGGGAAGGCGATGCGATCGTGAGCGGTGAATCGCGCGGGAAGCTTTATCGCACCCGGCTCGCCCGGACACCGTTGGGTTATGTGGCGCAGAATCATTTGATCGCCTGCTTGAACCTGCTGACCGTGGACTCCTGCGTCAGCCCGGAAGGCGATCTCGTCGTGGTATGTCACAGCGGGCCGCCCGATTGGGGCACAGGCCCGGCCGGCGAGGGGAAGATTTTCAAAATCCATTACACCGGCACGAACGTGCCGCAGCCGGTGCTCGCATGGGCTTCGGCATCCGATGAATTCCGCATCGCGTTCGATCGCCCGCTCGAACCGACTGATTGGGCCAATGCGCAGAAGCAGGTGAAGATCGAGGCCGGCGAATACGTCGCCGCGGGCGATCGTTTCGAGGTGATTCGTCCGGGCTATCAAATCGTTCGCGATCAAATGGTCGCGCCACGCCGCTGGGTTGAGGTGCTTGGATTGAGCTTGAGCGAAGATCGCCGCACCATCGTCTTGCGCGTGCCGCGTCAGGTGGTGCCGGAGAATTATGCGATCACACTACCGCTGCCGGCGAAGTGGCAGCAACGCGACGGCATCACGCAGCACCCGCAATTGGACGTGGCGCTCACGCTCAATGGCGTGGCCGCCACCGTGAACTCTGGCGGCAAGGAAATGAAATCGGTCTTGCCGCATCCATCGCTCGCTGCCTCAGCTGCACTCGCGAAAGGCAGCGCCGAGCACGAAGCGTTTATCAAAGCGTCTGCTGCCGCCGACGCCACGCTCTCCGTGCGTGCTTCCGTGGATGTCGCGAATCCTTTCGTTCCTACGGTGCAGCCTGGCTCGAAGCTCGACTGGGACATGTCAAAGGATGCGTTCGCCTCGAAACGATTTTCTGTGCGCAGCGATTACAGCGACGAACGTGAAGTGGCCTCCGGTTCCGACACGAATCGTTTTCGCGATGTGACGATCAGCGGAATCAAGAGTCCTTCGCTCTCCGCGAACGGTCTGTTCGTGGCGTCCGATGACGTGCGGCATCAACTCGCGACAACGAAGGTGCGCGTGCCGTGGGCTGCTGAGATCGCGGCGAATGTCAGGGGTTCAGCGTTCGCCAAGGCGCGCACCGACGTGAAAGGAAACTGGCTGCGCGGACGGCGCGTCTATTTCGGCGATGGTGGATGCGTGACGTGTCACACCATCCGCGGTGAAGGCATTTCCTTCGGTCCCGATCTCTCGAACCTCATTCATCGCGATCGTGATTCGGTGTTGCAGGACATCCTGCTGCCGAGCGCGACCATCAATCCCGACCATACCGGTTCGCTGGTGAAGTTTGCCGACGGCACGGAACAGCCGGGACTTGTGCGCACATTGAACGCGACGCAACTCGTGCTTGGACTTCCAGCCGGCATTCAAATGGACGTGAAGCGCGAAATGGTAAAGAGCATTGAGCCGATGAAAACCTCGCTGATGACGGCCGGCATGGGCGATCACTTGAGCAAGGAGCAGATCGAAGATCTTCTGACATTCCTGCTCGTAAACCCGATCGAGCCCGCGCCGATCACGCGCACCGAGCCGCCGATGCCGGCTGCCCGCCACATGAACGAACTGACTGACCTTCTCGGCTCAGCGCCGCGCGCGCCGCAGAATCCCAGACCGTTGAAAATCCTGCTGTGTAGTGGGCCGAAGGATCACGGCCTGGATGAGCACGACTACCCGCTGTGGCTCGATCGTTGGTCGCGCCTGCTCGCGCTCGCGGAAAACGTGTCAGTGAAAACTGCGACTGGTTTTCCGTCTGCGGAACAACTTGCTGCCGCGGATGTTGCCGTGTTCTTCAACGCGAATCCCGGGTGGAATGCTGACAAAGCCGCGGCGCTTGACGCGTTTCATCAACGTGGTGGTGGCGCAGTGTATCTCCATTACGCAGTCGATGGCGGCAAAGACCCGGCAGGCGTCGCCGAGCGACTCGGCCTCGCGTTCACGCTCGGTTCGAAGTTTCGTCACGGCGACTTCGATCTCCTCTTCACGCAACCGAATCATCCGATCGCGCGCGGGTTCAAGACGCTGCGCTTTACCGATGAAACGTATTGGAATATGCGCGGTGACACCTCGCGACTGAACGTGCTCGGAACGTCCATCGAAGACGTCGCGCCGCGACCTGAGCTTTGGACATTGGAGCGTCATCAAAGCCGCATCGTCGGATGCATCCCCGGCCATTACACGTGGACGTTCGATGATCCGTTGTTTCGCGTGCTCGTCTTTCGCAGCATCTGCTGGGCGGCGAAACAGGAGAATATGGATCGGCTCGCCGAGCTCTCGCTGATCGGCGCGAGGGTTCAGAATGAGTAGCATCGTCCTGCGCTGCCTCGCCGCGCTGGTCATCGGGATGTTCGTTGCTCGCGCAGCAGAGAGCGTCGCACTCAATTCATCTTTTCGCTCGCCCGCGGAGTTCGCCGGCAAGTTCGGTGAGTATCGTTCGCCGCTGCTGTTTCGAGACGGCACACGCGTCACGAATGCAGCGCAATGGCCATCGCGGCGTGCCGAGATTCATCGCGAGTGGATGGACCTGATGGGTGCATGGCCAGCCGTGATCGAGAAACCAAAGTTCGAAGTTCTCTCCATCACGAATCGTGAATCGTTCCGCCAGCAACGCGTGCGACTTGAGATTGCGCGCGGGCAAACCGGCGAAGGATGGCTGCTCGTACCTCAGGGCAAGGGACCATTTCCCGCGGTGCTCGTCGTGTTCTATGAACCGGAGACGAGCGTGGGTTTGAAAACCAATTCCACTCACCGTGATTTCGCTCTTCAACTCGCGCGGCGCGGATTCGTGACGTTGTCCATCGGAACTCCGGGCGGGAACGCGTGGAAGCCAGACATTGGCGAGGCGCTATGTCAGCCGCTTTCGTTTCACGCTTACGTGGCCGCCAATGCCTGGAACGCTCTCGCGAAGATGCCAAGTGTGGATCGAGAACGCATTGGCGTCGTGGGACACAGCTACGGCGGCAAGTGGGCGATGTTCGCGGGCGCCCTGTGGGAGAAGTTCGCTGCCGTCGCGGTGAGTGATCCCGGGATCGTTTTCGATGAGACGCGCAGTAACGTGAACTATTGGGAGCCGTGGTATCTCGGCCTCGATGCAAGAACGAAACGCACGCCGGGAATTCCTTCAGCCACGAATCCACGCACCGGTGCCTATCGCGAGATGATCGCGCGCGGACACGATCTGCATGAGATTCACGCGCTCATCGCGCCGCGTCCGTTCCTCGTGTCGGGCGGAGCTGAGGACCCGCCATCACGCTGGCTGGCGCTCAATCACCTCGCCGCAATAAACCAACTGCTCGGCGGCACCAATCGCGTCGCGATGACGAACCGCCCGAAGCATGATCCGAATGATGAGTCGAACGCGGTCCTCGTGGCGTTCTTCCGACATTTCCTCGGCAACGCGACCGCCCGCTGACAATCACTTCCGCCGCCTGATGGAGAGCACGGTTGTCACCTTGCTCTTTGCGACGTCCTCTCTTTGTTTTGCGGCCAAAGTCTTCAGCCTATCTTTGGCGACGGTCTCTTCTCCTTTGGAAACCACTCGCGTGCCGCCGTTTTTCATCCTGCTGCGCACCTGGATGGCAGCGCGTTCCTTCGCCTCTGTCTTCGGTGTGCCCTGCGTTTCGAGCCGTGAACGGAGCATTCGCGCCTGGCGTTTTTGCCGTCCGCTCGCGTTGGCCAATCGTGTTC
>DATHEW010000170.1:0-11242 GCA_035318425.1 Candidatus Acidiferrum sp.
CGGGACGCCGTGATGCCACGAAACAATTCGAGATCGCGGACGATCGTTCTCCGGAAGAGGTCGCCGACGTCATATCGAAACTCGGCTACGAACCGGTGTGGAAAGATTGGGACGCTGCGTTGATCAGCGCGTGATCTCCACAAATTTCCCGTCGCGTTGCACACGGAATGTGCGTCCGCGCCAACTGACTTTGTTTCCGCAGAACGCCGCGATCCAGATCCCAAACTGAAGGGAGTCTTTCACGATCACTGCACCGCTGAGCCGCCACGGAAACGGTTTCCTTGTGAGTCGCTCTGCGAGTTCTTTCGCGCCACCGACGCGCGCGCCCAAACCGAACACAAGCAAGAGCAGCGAGCCGAGCAACCACTTCGGATCGACGTGCCACGGATAGCCCGGTGCCACGCGATAGACGATGTGACTGCCTGTCATCGCCGCCGCCAACACCACCCACAACGAAACGTTACTCAGCACGCTGAAGAAGTAGGGCCACGGTTGGCTGATGCGAATCGTTCGCGCCCAGCGCAGTTGATGATCCCACACATGACGCCAACTCGCTGACGGATGCCAGCACTCTACGACGACCGACGCGAGCTCGACTCGCGCGCCGCTCTTCGCGACGTGATTCCCGAGTTGATAATCATCCGCCAGGTAATCCGCGAGATCAGCGAATCCATTCAGCGCGTCCACGTGCTCGAGCCGCGTGATCATCACAGCGCCGAGCGCAAAGTCCTGACGCTTAAGTGTGTTCGCTTGCAGCACCTGACTCCAGAAGTCGGCGTTGATGGCGACCGCTTCGACGTGCATCGCAAAGGTGGTGGGATTCGCGAGTTGGTAAAAACTGTTCACCAGACCAATGCGCGCATCACGAAAAAGCGCTACGGCATTCGCCAGCAAGTCGGCCGGAACACGCACGTCCGCATCTGAGATGCAGATGAGGTCTCGCGAAGAGCGCGAAGGCGAAGAAACCATTCCCTCCTTCGCAGCCTTCGCGCTCTTCGCGAGACTCCTTCTGTAAAGCTGGACCAGGTTTCCGACCTTCGCATTCGCCCCGATCGTCTCGGCCGTGATTACGAGTTCGGCATTCGCGGATGGGAATTCCTTCAACAACGAACGCACGACGCCGCACACGGGATCTCGTTCATCAGCGACGCCGAAGAGAAATTGCAGTGGCCCGGCATAGTGCTGGGCGAGCCAGCTTCTCAGGCATTCGCGTGTGTGTTCGTCGCAGCCTTTGAGCGGTTTGAAAATTGTGACCGGTGGCGCGAACGACAGATCCGGCTCGCGCTGGTGTATTGGAAATTTCGCCGCAGCGAGCACCTGCCACGCGAGCAAGACGATGCTCAGCAGCGCGAGCGCGCCGAATGCGATGACGAGGATCACAGCCGACGCGCGTTACGGCGCCACTGCGAGGCGTTCTTCATTCACGTCCACGCTCATCAACACGCCCTGTTCCTTGTAGGGCTTGAGGATGAAATGTGTGGCGGTGGAGACGACTCCCTGGATCGTCGCGAGCTTTTGCGAAACGAAGCTGGCCACTTCGCGAAGATTGTTTCCCTGCACGATCACCATGAGGTCGTAGCCGCCCGACATCAGGTAACACGATTGCACTTCGGAGTACTTCGCGATGCGTTCGGCGAGGCGATCGAATCCACCGCCGCGCTCCGGCGTGATCTTCACTTCGATCACGGCGCGCACGGAGTCGAGCCCAAGCTTCTCTTCGTTCAGAATTCCGCGATAGCCGAGTATGACGTGCTCGGCCTCGTAGCGTTTAATGCGCGCGGTGACATCGGCCTCAGGCTCATTCAACATAGCGGCGAGCTCAGCGGGTTTCCACGCAGCGTTATCGCGAATCAACTTCAGCAACGGATCCATGCGCGTGACGTTAGCGGGGCGGAAGAAATTGAAAACGAGAATTCGCGTGAACACAGCGCGCTGAAACGAAGTAGGGGAAATGGAGTCTCGCGAAGAGGACGAAGGGAGCGAAGGGACTGATCCCCACAATCAGCAAACTGTCCTGCGGCCACACGACCGCTTCCTCCTTCGCTCCCTTGGTCCTCTTCGCGAGACTCCTCGCATCCTCGGGAGCTGGTGGGCCGGTTTAGCCCATCATGCGCTGAACGGCGGCGAACACTTCTTTGCTCGGTAGATCACGCAGCTTCGCGCCGGCGCACACCAATTCGAAGCGCTCGCTTCTGGGACGCCAGACACTTTCGTTGCTTTCGGCCCACAGCGCCACGCCCGGGAGTCCAACCGCCGCCGCGAGATGAGTAATGCCGGAATCGTGTCCGAGGAACGCGCGGCACGATGCCAGCCGTCGCGCGACTTCCGGCAACGGCTGATGCATTACCACGGTGAGGCGTTGAATTGGAATGAGTGAACTGAGCCGTTGCACGCGTTCCTGTTCGGCCTCACCGCCGATCATCAAGACTGGGCAATTGGTGTCGTTGGCGACGCGGGTCAGGAGCTCTGTCCATCGTTCCTCGCCCCAGTTTTTCTTTTCACCACCGCTGCCGGGATGAACCGCCAGCGTGCCGCCGGCTGTTTGGTGCGGCACGGGAATGCGCGGCACAGGATCGGCATCGAAGATCGCGAGACGTTCCAGCGGCTTGAGGAAAACTTCCGTGGCATGGATGGCGTCGCGTTCGCTGGGACGATGTGGGCCTGCGATGAACTGAGCTTTCGAACAGCGCGCGATGTTCTCCTGAAAGACGCCGTCGGGATCGTAGAGGTAGGAAATGATGATGTTGAATCCGGCGAAATACTCCGCGAGCGCTTCATTCAACGTGCCGCGTCGCGCAAAGAATCCAGCCAGTGGCCCGGCCTCGATGGATTTCACATCCGCAGTATATCCCGCGAGGCTGGCGAGCGAGGCGATGTGCGGATAGCCGAGAACTTCGAGGCGTGTTTGAGGGAAGGTTTTTCTCAGCGCTGCCAGCGCCGGAAGAGTGAGGATGAAATCGCCAATGGCGCCGCCGCGAATGACGAGAATCTTTCCGCGGCTCACGAAGGCAACATGGCGACCGGTGGAACGGATGCAATCGCCGCTTTCTTCTCCACAGCACGAAACACGGTGACGCCGAGCAGGATGACGAAGATGCCGAAGGCGACACGCGCGCCGTTCACGATACGGGTACGCTGCTCGGTTGCGACCGCCCAGTTGAGGATGTCACGCAATCGCCAGGGTGAAATCGTGAACCACATTCCTGCGACGGCCCAAACGTAAGCCCATGTCGAAATTACGAGTCGCCATTCCGTATCCGCCCATCTCGCTGTATCCACCATCAACTTGGCGGCGAGCAGCAGCAAAACGGCAAGTCCGCGCACGGGCAGAAAATCCTGGACGAAAATGCAGGTCGCGATTCCCACGCCGCCAAACACCAGGAGGAAAATTGTCTGCATGTTGGCGAAGTCGGCGACCTTCTCTTGACGCACGTTGAACAGAAACCACGCCGTGCCCATCAACATCAACCCCCAACCGATCGTGGTGTGGCGGGGAAACCGGCGCGCGGCAACGGCGAACTCTCTGGGCTTCAGCAAGCCGTATGCGCTGGGCAGCGCCACGATGAGCCCGAGAATCACCGACAGCGTGCTCAGTTGAATGTCCATGTGGCGCGCAATGGAAATCAGATCGCCGGAAAAAGAAAGTGCTTTATTCAGCCGACATGGCGTTGCCGGCGATCCAGCCAGTGGTCCATGCCGCCTGAAAATTGAAACCGCCGGTGATGCCGTCGATGTCCAGCAACTCGCCGGCGAAGAAGAGTCCCGGGCACACGCGGCTCTGCATCGTCTTCATATCCACCTCGTTCAACGGCACGCCGCCGCACGTGACGAACTCGTCCTTGTTCAAGCTCTTGCCGACGACTTGGAACTGCGTGCGCATCAGTGTCTGCACAAGAGCGTGCTGTGCGGAGCGCGAAAGGTTCGACCAACGCGTGTCGGCAGTGACACCAGACGCGAGCACGAGCTTTTCCCAAAGACGGACTGGCAACGGGGTCACGGGTGTATTCACGATGAGGCGTGCGGGGAAATCCGTTCGGCGCGAATGCAGGGCGGCGGTAACGGATTGTTCGTTGAGTGCGGGAAGCCAATTCACCACCAGCGGGAAACGGTAATTCATCTCGTGCAACTCTCTCGCGCCCCACGCCGAGAGCCGCAGAATGGCGGGGCCACTCAAACCCATGTGCGTGATGAGCATCGGCGCTTGCTCTGCGAGCTTTGTCTGCGGGACTGAAACGCGCGCTTCCACGGCAAGTCCAGAAAGCTCGCGCAACCACGGAGTCTCGATTTGAAACGTGAATAGCGACGGCACCGGCGGCACCAGCGTGTGACCGAGATCTGTTGCGAGTTTCGCCAGCGCGGGAGAACGCGCACCGCCAGTCGCCAGCAGAAGTTGGTCGCACGCGATTGATTCGGCATTGGACATCGTAAGTTGAAATCCCGACGACTCAACGCGTGCCGCCGAATCGATTCCGCGGTTCGCGACGAGTATCACGCCAACGCGTCGTGCTTCGCCGACCAGGCAATCAATGACGGTTTGCGACGTGTCGGTCGTGGGGAACATGCGGCCGTCCGCTTCAGTCTTCAGCTTTACGCCGCGAGACTCAAACCACTCCACGGTTTCCTGCGCCTGAAAACGTTGGAACAACCCGATCAAGGCGCGGCCGCCGCGCGGGTAGCGCGTGCTGAGTTCGCGCGGGTGAAAACAATGATGCGTCACGTTGCAGCGTCCGCCGCCGGAGATGCGCACCTTGGCGAGAAACTGAGGACCCTTTTCGAACAGGGTCACTTCACTGCCGGGCGCGGCTTCCGCACACGTAATCGCCGCGAAGAACCCTGCGGCTCCTCCACCGGCGATGGCGATGCGTTTACGACTCATCGGAGGAAATTCCAGAATCCAAACCCAAACTCCAAATAAATCTCGAATTCCGAGACTTCAGCAATCAGTTCGCGTGGAACATCGGATGGCGGACTTCGCGCATTGAACCGTGAACGCAGCTTTTTTTCTGCTTCACTTCATCCGCGCCATAATCGCGCTCTCCGGATCAACTCTCAACTTTCCTCTCGTCATCGCTTCAGGCACAACAGCGCGACGCATGAAAGACGTTTCGCTTCGCCGATTTGTCACCGCCGCCGAGAAGGTGGACGTGGTGTCTCCGTGGACTCTTGAGGAATGGCTCTGTCGCTCGGACGTCGTGAACAACGAGCACCTCATGCTGGTGCGCGCGAACATGGAACCTTTTCGTTCGCATCCATTTCACACGCACCCGACGCGCGAGGAGCTGATTTACATCATCTCGGGTCGCGCGGAGCAATGGATTGGCAAAGACTATCGCGTTCTTGGGCCGGGCGAAATGGTTTTCATTCCGAAGGGCGAAGTCCACGGCACTTACAATCCATTCAACGAACGGCTCGTGTTTCTCGCGATCCTCTCACCGGCAAACGCGCCGGAGCCCGGCATCGTCGATGTCTCGACACAGGAACCGTGGGCTTCCATGCGAAAAGGATTTACGCCGGTGACGTGAAACGGGCGCGTTTACTTCGCTGACGAAGGCAACGGACGCACGCTGACTTCCTTGAACCACACGATGTCGCCAGGATCGTGATTCTGCAGACCCATGTAACCGGCCTCGGGACGCTTCGGCTCGCGTTTCGGCTCGTGCCATTCCTTGCGAGTCGGCAGTTTGCCGCTGGCGAGATCAAGGTTCGAAACACGCTTGCCGTCGAGCTCCGCCGAGATTCTTTCTCCCGACAGGGTGATTACCATCGTGCGCCACACACCGGGTTTCATCTCTGACACCGAGGAAGGCGCGAGCGAATAGATCGATCCCGTGCGATGCATCGCATCGCCGGTGTCCGCAATCTGAACTTCGTAACCGTGATGCACCGCGTACCAAGGTCCCTCATCGCGCTCGCCAGATTCTTTCACCTTCTCCATCGACTCCGTGGAAATCTTTCCGGTCGCGTTTCGATCGAATGCCGCGCCCGGCTTGCCGACTTGATCGAGAATGCCATCCGCGAGCCGCACATAGACGCCCGAGTTGCACTTCGCTTCCTTCGTCTTGAACACGACGCGAACCTGGCAATTGCCGAAGCGCTCCGTTTTGAACACCAGCAGTCCAAGACCGTTGGTTGCGGGATCGGTTCGCAGCGCACCGTCATCCACGACGAATCCGCCCCAACCGACATGCATCCAATTCGGGTCCACCTTTCCATCGGTGATCAACGGTAGCGACCGCCACGCCGGCTCCGCCGCTGTTTCCGCCGCGCGCAGAATGGTTGCGGTGAATGAGAGCGTCGCGACTAGTGCGATAAGAAGCGCGCCGCGCAAAGCGTTCGTGGATGCAAGCAGCCGGTTTGATTCGAGACTCATGCGTTGAAGCTGGAACGGCACTTGTGCGACGTCAATTTCCAACTCCGTCACCTGTCGCGCCGGTACTTGTCGAGGGATCGCAGGGAATATTCGATTGCCAGCGCCATACGAATTCATGAGCGTCGAGACATGCCATCGACTTTTCCACGCGTCATCGTTCTGCTCACAATGTTCGTAACGTCGCTGTGTGCATCCTCGGCAGAAGCAGAAAAGATCACGGGAACCGATTGGCCACAGTTTCGCGGGCCCGGCGCAATGGGACGCAGTGATGCGAAAGACGTTCCGCTCAACTGGAGCGACGAGAAGAACATCGTTTGGAAGACCGCACTTCCGGGCCCTGGCGCTTCCAGTCCGATCACACTCGGCAACAGAATTTTCATCACGTGCTTCACGGGCTATGCGACCTCTTCGCGTGAACCCGGTGACATGGCGAACCTGAAACGCCACCTGCTGTGCCTGAACTTTGCGGATGGAAAAATTGTTTGGAATACGCCCACTGCGGCTGAGTTACCCGAGCAGGATCGCATTCGCGAGAGCCACGGTTACGCATCGAGCACGCCTGTCGCTGACAACGAGCGCATCTACACCTTCTACGGCAAGTCCGGCGTCTTCGCCTTTGATCACAGTGGGAAACAACTCTGGCGCGCGAACGTCGGCGACAAGTTGAACGGCTGGGGCTCGGCCACCTCGCCCGTGCTCTACAAGAATCTGCTGATCGTCAATGCCAGCATCGAGAGCGATTCGCTTGTGGCGCTTGATAAGAAAACCGGCAAGGAAGTCTGGCGCGCCAGCGGTGCCAGCGAATCATGGCACGCTCCCGTTTTCGTGGCCGCGCCTGACGGCAAGGATGAGATCGTGATCGCGAAAAATGGCCGCGTGCTCGGCTTCGATCCCGAGAATGGCGCGAGCCTCTGGTCCGTTAAGACCGGCATTCCCTGGTACATGTGTCCCACGCCAGTCGCGGAGAACGGCATTGCGTATGTCATTGGCGGTCGCACGCCGAACGGCGCCTTGGCCATTCGCGCTGGGGGGCGCGGCGACGTCACCGCCAGCCACGTTGTTTGGAAACTGAACAAGGGATCGAACGTTCCTTCGCCCGTGTTGCACGATGGTCATCTTTATTTTGCGCACGAAAACCTCGGCATCATTTATTGCGTAAACTCGAAGACGGGCGAGGTCGTTTACGAAGAGCGCCTCGAACCTTCGCCCGGCCAGATTTATGCCTCGCCCGTGTTGGCTGATGGAAAGATTTACTTCACTGGTCGCGGCGGACGCACGGTGGTCATCGCAGCCAAGCCAAAGTTCGAGCGACTGGCGGACAACACGCTTGAATCAAACCGTGGCGTCTTCAATTCCACTCCTGCGCTCGAACCGAACGCTTTACTGCATTGGCGAATGACACGGCACGCGGCGTTGGGTGTCGGCTGCGGCGCCGAGCTAATTGAATTGGTAACTCACGAACGCCAGCCGTTTGCTGTCGGGCGACCACGACGGCACATTGATCGTGCCTTGTCCGCCAAAGAGCTTGGCGAGCACTTCGATCCTGCCGGTCTGAAAAGAGAGCACCCGCAGCATTACGTCTTTGTTCTCGGGATGACCTTTCACGGCCGGTTCGTATGAGAGGAACACGAGCCACTTTCCATCGGGCGATGGATGCGGGAACCAATTATTCCATTCGTCCTTTGTGATCTGTGTTTGCTCCGAGCCGTCAGACTTCATGCGCCAGATGTGCATACGACTCGAACGTTCCGAATTGAAGTAAACGAATTGCCCGTCCGGCGAATAATCGGGGCCGTCATCCAAACCAGCCGCCGTCGTCAACCGCGTCTCCGCGCCGCCGTTCACGGGAATCGTGTAGATGTCGAACTCGCCGCCGCGCTCCGCGCAGTAAGTGAGCGTCTTCCCGTCCGGCGACCAGCCATGCCAGTACGATGGTGCGCTCTCGGTGATCAGCTTCGGCGTGCCGCCACCAATCGGCAGCGTGTAGATACGCGAGCGCCGGTCGCTCTGCGATTGATCGCTGATCACGAGTTGCTTTCCATCCGGTGACAGCCCGTGGTCATTGTTGCAACGCGTCGCGAAGCCTGTATCGATCGCCTCCGGTTCGCCGCCATTTACGGCGATGCGATGAATGCGCCCCTTGCTGTTGAAGTAAAGGTTCGTGCCGTCGCCCGCCCAATTTGGCGCTTCGATAAGATTGGTCGTCCACCAAACCACGCGCCGGTCCTTCGACGCGATGACCACCGTCTCCAGCGTGCTCAACAACCTCCGCACTGCGCCGGTCTGCGCTGGATTTTCCATCAACTCCACATTCGAAAACACCGCCGTTTCCAGCGCGTCGTCATTGTGTGCGCAGACGCCGAGCCC
The DNA here is from genome assembly GCA_035318425.1 of Candidatus Acidiferrum sp. Lineage (GTDB taxonomy): Bacteria > Verrucomicrobiota > Verrucomicrobiia > Limisphaerales > SIBH01 > JANNGC01. The sequence goes on from DATHEW010000170.1 coordinate 8,738, forward strand.
GACGTAGAACGGCTCCGTAAGTTTGAGGCGAAACGAGCCGCCCGCCGGCTCCAACGCATCGCCAACGCGCACAATCGACATCGACACATATTTGCCGCGCTTCTCCAGGCGCAGTCGCCGCGGCCCCTTCACCGCCGATTGAATCTCCCGCGTCATCGCTCCCGTCGCTTCGCGATATTGCAACGACGTCAGGCCATCGCCGTGAACCGCTGCATCCGCATACGCAGAATCCGAATCGAGCGATTGCCGCACGAGCAGGCAGGCTTTGCGATGCGGATCAATGCCTGCGCCTTCGAACGTAATGTCGGCCGCCAGCGTCACATCGCCCGAGACTTTCTTCCACACGAAGTGAAATGCGTCGTTGGTGAACCACATGTTCTTTCCGCCGCCAGTGACTTTGTATTTTCGCGTCGTCGAATCGAATCCAGCCGAGCCCGCGCGCTTCGGCCCGCCAATATCGAACGCACCCGAGAACTCACCGAGCGTGGCGGCGCGAGTGGAAATGATTGCTGCAAAGGCGAACAACGCCCCGATGAAAGCGCGGCTGGGAAAGGTCATGGGCGCGATTGAACTGAGTTGCGGTAAGGTTGGCAATCACGCCGGCGAGGCGATGCGCCGCGCGAGGAATCCGCTTCAGCGTCCACTGATTGCAAAGCCGCGGCACGCTGGCTACGTTCGCAACCGGTCCACATGAAAACGTCACAACTCATTCTCTCGATTATCCTCGCCGCACGTCTCTTTGCTGCCGACGAACCGTTCGCGATCCGCGACCCCGGCGAATTCAACAAGTGCGTCGCTGGGGACGCACGAGTGCAGAAGCTCGCCGGCGACATGATGTTCACCGAAGGCCCGGCGTGGCACCCGGATGGTTTCCTGATCTTCAGCGATATTCCCGCCAACGAGTTGAAGAAGTGGACGAAGGACGGCGGCGTCACCACGTTTCGCAAGCCCAGCCAGAACATCAACGGCAACACCATTGATCGCGAAGGCCGCCTCGTCAGCGCGGAGCACAGTGCTCGTCGAGTTTCGGTCACGGAGAAAGGCGGCACGGTGAAAACTGTCGTCGATCGTTACGACGGCAAGAAATTCAACTCGCCGAATGACGTGGTGGTGAAGTCAGACGGAACGATTTGGTTCACCGATCCACCGTATGGATTGCCGCGAGGCGAACAGAAGGAGCAGGCGGGGAACTTTGTTTATCGCTTCGACCCCAAGGCGAACAAGACAACCATCGTCGCGACGAACCTCGATATGCCGAACGGTCTCGCCTTCTCGCCGGACGAACAGAAGCTTTACGTGGCCGACTCGGGAAAACCGAAACACATTCGCGGCTACGATGTGCAGAGAGACGGCACGCTGCAGGGTGGGATCGTCTTCTGCACCATCGACCGCGGCGGACCAGACGGGATTCGTTGCGACGCCGAAGGTCGCGTGTGGTCGAGCGCGGCCGATGGCGTGCATATCTTCGCGAAGAACGGATTGCTCATTGGGAAAATTCTCGTGCCGGAATCACCGGCGAACCTCGGCTTCGGCGGACCTGATGGAAAAACCTTGTTCATCACCGCGCGGAAAAGTCTCTACTCGATCCCCGTCCTCACGACTGCGACAAAGCGCCCGTAATCGGAAGGCGCGCTTCACTCCGTGATAATTGTGTCGCTGTGCTCGTAGCACGGCGCGCAACAGCAGAGCAGGCGCAACGTTTCGTTTCCGGTGTTCCAGAGCTTGTGCTTCTTACCGGGCGGGATCGCGACGGCATCTCCGGCCTTCACGTCCGTGAATTCGTCCTCGATCGTCATTCGGCCTGAGCCGTGCGTGATGAAGTAAATCTCCTCCGTCTTCGCGTGATAATGTTCCTGCGTCGCGGCCCCGACGGGCAGGCGCGCTTCGGCGAGGCTTTGATTGCGAATGCTGGAATTGCGATAGGCCAATAGCTCACGAATTTCCGAGCCGTCCTTGGTGGTGAACGGGGCGATGTCAGCGAGGTTCTTCACGTCCATGCCGCGCACTCTGATGGCCGAGGCGCTCGACTGCCAAGAGTTCTCCACGCAAGATCGCCTCATGGCCACCGAGAAATCACCCACCGAGCGCCTGCGCGGTAAAGTCGGTTTTTGGTCGTGGGCGCTTTGGATTCTTGTGCTCGCTGCGATTCCCGCAGCGCTGCTGCTGCGTGCTCGAAAGCCTTCGCGTGCGGGCCAGGGCGCCGAGTCGGGACAACACAAAGCATTGCCCGCAGTAACTTTCACTGACGTGACGAAGGAGGCGGGTATCCAGTTCGTGCATGTGAATGGAGCAGCCGGTGAGAAATTGCTGCCGGAGACGATGGGCGGTGGCGTGGCATTTTTCGACTTCGATAACGACGGCGCGCCCGACTTGCTCTTCGTGAATTCAACGCACTGGCCGTGGAATACGAACGCCGCCGCTGCAGCGAAACCTACGATGGCGCTTTATCGCAATGACGGCAAAGGCCGCTTCATGGATGTGACAGCCGGATCTGGACTCGACATG
>DATHEW010000171.1:0-12390 GCA_035318425.1 Candidatus Acidiferrum sp.
TAAAGTATTGGGCAGAGATGGTTGGCACAATTCGCAGTTGGGAAGCGACCGCTATTGCGGGACAGAAGCCGTCACCCACGGCACAGGCGAAGTAACTGCAAGGGTCGTCATCGCATCGCCAAGCTGTGTCTCTTTGAGGAAAGCCTCGAAACCTTCTTTGATCGGAATGCGCCAGAACGCGCGGCCGGTGGATCGCCTCGGCTGCGTGGAATTGATCACTTGCAAAATATCCTCGTGCGACAAATGGCAGCGAGCCGCAAGCGCGTCGATGGCAGCCGCCGGAACGCGGAGGTATTCAAAGCGTCCAGCGATGTCAAAACCAATGAGCCTTCCCTCTTCGAGGAGGTTGATCACGTGCTGATCTGAGACGGACACCTGCTTCGCGAACTCGCCAACACGCAACACACGTCGGTCGTCAGGGAAGTTGAGGCTTGGAATGGCAAGCGATGGTTCGCCTGTTGGTTTGCCCTGCACCGCGCGATGATCAGCTCTCGGTGCGGAGTGGACTGGATTGTTCCGCACGCCGCGAAGTGTAACACGGCGCGGTCTTAAATCAAAACAGGAATACGCAATTCCTCAACGCGAAGATGAGGCATGGGAATCCACATCGCGTTATCAGGATCGCTTCTAAGCAGTCGCGAGTAGCGCGCAAAGTAGTCTTCAACAATAGGCTTGGTGATCAGCTTTTTAGCCAGGAGCAATCGAGCTGGGCTCGTACGTAATTCTGAGAGCGAACCGTAACGCTCCTCTACAGGTGCATTCTCCTTCACGTGTTGCTCTGCGTAACGAACGAACGCTGCCTTTTGACTGTCCAATGGGAACTCGAATCCCGCTACCTTTCGCAAAGGATTTTCAGCGCGAACGAGGTACGCCAGGACGACGGCTGAACCTGCCACTAAATCGACAAACGCTTTCTCCCGTTTCTGATCAGAGGATTTGTAGATAAGGAAGTTCGGACGGGCCTGCTCTTCCTGCGCGGCTTTGGCGTACAGCGACATGTCGATCGTCGCGCAATACTCGATCAATGCGCCATAGCGAATTCCCAATGCACCACAAAGACTTACTAGAGTTGACACGTTGCAGTCGTACTCACCTGACTCAATTCGCAAAACCTGCGACGCGGAAACACCAGCGGCTTCGCCAACGTCTCGCAAAGAAATGCCGAGAACCGCGCGCACTCCGCGCACGCCGTCCCCAAGTCGGCGGGTATCGAAGATGATGTCGCTGGCCATGCTAGGACAGGACTCTTCAGAAGTGCCTCCTTAACGGCAAGGCTTGTTGTTGACACAGCGTTTTAGTTGTGTTCTAAACATGCAACTACATGGGAACACCTGTGCGAAAGCGCCAGCAACCGCCAACGAGCGAGAAGTCGAATGATCGCATTCAGGCTCTGCTTCGCGAACGCGGTTCAAACGGACGCAAGTTCGCCGAAGAAATCGGCCTACCGTATCTGCGTTTTCGCAAAGTCGCGTGCGGCGCGGACACAAATGCTGAACGGCGCTCGAAAATAGAAGTCGCGCTCGGCCAAGTGATTTGGGACACGCCGAATGATTCTGCCTGTTCGTCTGCTGAATTATCACGATCAAAACTTCAGGATTCAAAATGACCCCTCAACGCCGCAAGGCTCTCGATGAAAAATGTTCCGAGTTCCACGAACTCGTCACCGCAAGCAAAGACGCCGGCAAGCTAGTTACAAAAGTTCTCGGCGCGATGTGTCGCCTGATGTCCCACGCGTACCCGAGCGCTTACGATCCTTCACATCGCGACATCCGCGTCACCGTGCGGGAGTTCTGTGATCATGAGCACGCGCCAGCAGGCGCAGTCCAATCTGTCCAGGACATGCTCGAACAGTACGAAGAAGCAGTGCGGAGGAATCGCGCGGCTGACCAGGCATGGCGCAAAGCAGACGAAGAGTTGCAGCAAGTCGCGGACGATGAACTCTCCGGTGAGTTTATCAGTGCGTTCAGCGAGCGCATCGACGCGATGCAGAAGTTCCTCGTTTCAACACTGAAGCCGTTCTGCTCAGACGAGCGTGAACTCAACCTGCTGCTGGACCACGTGCCCCGTTATCAACAGTTGCTGCTGGATCGCAAATACGGCCGGAACGGCAGCACGGGAGCCGGAAGAGTTTCCGCGATGCTGTCGGCGCTCGCCAAGTTGGAGCGCAGCAAAACCACTGACCTCGCTACCATCAAACTCTAACGCACACGTCTATGACATCCACCGCCACCGCTACACCTGTTCTGCCGCAACTCGGCTACGAGTTCGTAGCGAACGCACCTGATTTTCTAGGCATCGCGCTCGCTCCTTTGTTCCTCTCCACGCTTCAGTCAGCGAGCTACTACATCTTCGCCAGGGAAAACTTTCTTTACGCCGCGCCGAACGCAGAGCGCGCGCCTGGCACGAAGCCCAAGGAGATCAGATCAAAGCTGAAGGACGACCTGTTCTTCACCAAAGAATACGCGCTGATGGAACCGATCCCGCGCGAAGACCTGGCGAAGTACGCCAACCCCGCCGATCTGAAGAACAGCGTCGGGTTGAACGTGCAGAGGAAGCTCTTGCTCGGCCACGAAATGCGCGTGCGCGATATGGCGACCAGCGCCGCCGTTGCCAGCGCCTCGCCTGGCGTGAAGTGGAATGATGCCGGGAGCGATCCCGTCACGGACATCAATGCCGCTCGCAATGATGTCTTCACCAGCACAGGACTGGAAGCGAACCTCATCACCTTGCCGCGCAATGTTTACGAAGCGCTCAAAGAGAACGCCGCAATCAAATCGTTGATCAAGATAGACAGCCGCGACTCGCGCTGGCCTGAGATGCTCGCGGCGTTATTCGATGTGGAGCGCGTCGCGGTTGGCCGTGCTGTTGTCTCAGGACAAGCCGAGGGACAGGAGCTGTTGAGCGTGCAGGAAATTTGGGGCGATAGCGTCATGGTCGCTCGCGCCGTTCAGGAACAGAACCTCAAAGCACCGACGTTTGCGCGCACGTTTCTTTGGGCCATGCCCAAGCACGAGCGCGACAGTTCGATCGAGCTTTCCAACGAGAACGGTGTCGCCGTCTGCGAGTACGAAAAAGACGAACCGCCCGGCACAACGATTCGCGCGAACCAACATACTGACGAGCATCTCGTTGCGCCGCTGCTCGGCTTCCACCTTTCAGACGTTTTGCTCTGATCGTGAAACACTTTTCCACCATTCCAAGTTGCGGCGTCGTCTTCTGCGACCGCATGCACCGGCCGTTGCCGGTGAGGTCATTGTGTCATGGTGGACTTGCGCGGCCGTCCGCTGTTACGGCCGCGCAAACTTCTTTTCATCACATCACTTTGGCGAGCGCGTCTGATCACGCTGCTCGCCGAACTGGCTCCAGATCAGCGGAGCTAGTCTCGTCGGTCGCTGCGCGTGCAGGGCAATGCGCGCGTGGCGGCCGGCATCTCTTCAATTGCCCAGAGAAAGATGAAACCCCGCGCCGCCAATAAAAAAGCCCACCGCAAAACACTCTCGCCAAGTGAAAGCCGTGCTCTGAAGGCAGACCAGCGCCTCGCGCTGGTGAAGCGTTATCACGAGCTGTTGCTCGAAGGAAAAACTCCGCGCGAAGCCGCAACGCTTGCAGGCGCTTCGCGCTCCACAATTTGGCGAATCGAGACGGCTCTGAGCGAACACGACCTGGCAGGGCTTGAACCGCACACCGCGAACTGCGGACGCAAGAGTGCGCTCTCCACGTGGAACATTGCAGAGCCAACGGTCGCGGCCGTCGCCCGCATCGCGCGCGAGCAACAATGCTCCGTCCGCGCAGCCTGGCTAAAGTTTGCAGTCACAACGGAGTGTCCGCCGACGCTCAGCCCGCGTCTGCTCAAACACGTTCCGCCCTCACTCATCAACGCAGTAAGAAAGCTCAACACATGACCTTAGCAAAAGCCCGACTCTCAACGGCGCTGGCAGAGATAGCCGCGTCACCACTGCCCCCGGAAATCCAATGGATGCCGCCAGGCACGCACACCATCACACCACTCGTGAACGGCGCGGCAAAGACGGTAACGGTTCACGCCGATGCGGCAGCGGCCGATCGCGTTCGCAATGCGGTGCAGCAATGGCGCAAAGCCGCCGCAGCGGGAATCGGCGACATGCCGTTTCTCGATTTCAACCATGAGGACCGCGAGGCGTCCGCGCGCGTCGTCGATGTAACATGGGGCGGCAGTGATCCCAAACGCGGCGGCATCCGCGCCAAGATTCAATGGACCGCAGCCGGACGTGACGCGCTCAGCGGCGGAATGTACCGCCGCTTCTCCCCCGAGTTTTCTTTCGCTGAATCGTCCGGCCATATTTACCCGGCCGACGTCAACATGGGCGGGCTCGTCAACAAGGCCGCTTTCACCACGATCCAATCAGTCGTCGCGAAGGCGAGCAATCCCGCCGCGCTTGTCGGGCTGGTCCACAACCCGTTCATGGATCGCGTGCGTGAGGTGATGCAGGAAAGCGGATGCACCGAACCGGTCGCGTGGACGTTGGTTCGCGAACAGAATCCCGAACTTTTCAAACATCAGTTGCTCGCGCTTACCGGCATGACCGAAGCGACGGTGGAGCAACTTGGCTTGTCCGCCTACTTCGAGCAGGCCGCGACAGGATTCGTCACGCCGCAGAACGCCCAAGCGTGGGCTGACATCACAACCAAAACGGCGCGTGCCCTGGGCAACGTTGGTCCCGAAGCGCATCCGTTTGTTAGCCAGGCGCGAGCGTTGGCCGACTCGGACAAGATCGACTTCGTAGATGCAACGGCACGCATCGCCGCGAAGCAGCCGGCTCTTTACGCCGCTTACCTCAACTGCTGCCGGGGACGCTGAGCGCGATGCAGGTGATTCGTCCAATGCTGTTCACGGAGGCGATCGAGAAACTCGACTCGCAATCTCCAATCGCATCCCGACTGAACACAGAGCAATGGCGAACGCTTCCAGCCGCGCTGCGCGAGAACGCTTTCTTTTCCGCGACCATTGAGAACGCGCGCTTCCTTCAGAAAGGTCGCGACTTCATCGGCGATTTTCTCAGCGGTGCCCGTGAGACGTTGCCCAATGGCGACACGATGCTGAAGGCAGGCTCGCGCGCGGAGTTCGTAAAGCAGATGCAGGACTTCGCGATCCAAAACGGAATGGGGCCGCTTGATCCGAAGGATGAAGGCACGCTCACAGACATTCGCAGCGAGACCCGCCTGAGTTTGATCTTCAACACGAAGACTGCGCAGGCGAAGGAGCACGGATATTGGAAACAGGGAATGGACCCTGACGTTCTCGACGAGTTTCCCGCGTCGCGCTTCATCCGCGAAGTCGAGACAACGACACCCCGCGCGATCCACCAGCAGAACGAAGGCGTGGTCCGACTGAAGACGGACGTTGATTTCTGGACGGCGATGAACTCGCCATCGATCGGCGGCTTCGGCGTGCCGTGGCCTCCGTTCGGTTTCAACAGCGGCATGGGCCTTGAGGATTGTGACCGCGACGAAGCAGAACGGCTCGGCCTGATTTCCCCTGGCGAACGCCTGCGACCGGTCGAGCGGGAGTTCAACGACAAGCTGGAAGCCAGCGCTATGCATCTGGACGAAGACATGCGCGCCAAGCTGAAGGAAGAATTCGGCGATCAGATCGACATTGAAGACGACCGCGTGCGCTGGAAGAAAAAGCCGGAGGCAGCTTCTTGAACCAGAGCCCCGCCAGCAGTCCGCAGGACGTTTCTGTCAGGGTCGTGCCTGAAATCGCTTCCGATCGCTGCAATAGGCTGCAATGCACGGGGGAGGGCAAAATTGAAACGAGCCCTCAAAACGCGGAGGCGGTTTTTACGGCGGCGCAGATTGCTTTAGCCCTGGGCAAGTCCCGGCAAACCATCACGGACCGGCTCGCCACGATCCCCGCAGATGACGAGAAGCCGGTCAACAACAAGCTCACGCGACACTGGCTCATCAGCTCTTTGCCCGAATCAATGCGTGATGAATTGGAGCGCGTCGCGCGCACCGCCTGCTACCGCGACGCCTCGTCGATGCTGAGCGCTCCCCGGCTCGAATGGCAACCAACGCTTCCCCTGGCTAAGTGTTCCGACGATTGCATTGCAAAGGCGCGGCAACTCCGCGAGGCGCTTAGCCAAGCGATCGAGTTGCGCAACAACCGGATGATTGCACCCGCGCGCCTGGTCGAGATCGGACTCGCCGATTACACGCACGTGTTTGGTTACACGATCACGGACCGGCACTGGCGCGAACTCTTCACACGCACGATCCATCGCGCCGGCCGCGACGGAAGTTTTGATCAGCTCGAATTGTATCTCCCCGAACGCCCACAACAGCGCGCCGAACAAATAGAGGCTGATGCTGTGACGAGCTTCACGGACCTGAAACAACTCATCGCCTCATTTGCTACGCCGGCGATGCCCACACTCAAAGAGAAGAAAGCACTTTGGGATGCGGCGTTCCTCTGCCTCGACGAGAGCAGCGACGCGGTGAAGGCAAAGCGCGAGGTTATCACGTTCCTTCAAACGCACGCCCCAGCGCTCGCGCTGAGCGGCAACGCGCTGCGTGTCGCCTTCGATCGCAACTACGGCAAATGGATGCAGGGCAATCAGACGCTCGCCGCTTTGGATGATGGCCGCGCCGCACGCGAACAGGACCGGCCAGAGATGAGTGAGCGGGAACACCTGGCATTGCTGAACTACTGTTCGCGCTTTGAAAACGTAAGCCTCGGCTGGCGCAAGTTCCTCGAATCAGCTGACGCCAGTGAGACTGTCAAAGACCGCTACAAAAGTTTCTCCGCTGCGCGGCCGCGTGTGCCTGATTGGGTGCGCGATTTCGTCGCGCTCGATACGAAAAATTTGCAGATTCACATTCGCGGCCCGCGCACGGCGAAACTCAACGGCGCGTACATTGACCGCGATCCGAATGCGCTCGCATCCGGTGACAGCGATCAATGCGATGACCTGACACTGCCGCTGATCTGGTTTGAGCGTACGCCAGAAGGATTGTTTATCGGCCAAGGGCAGTTGCTCGTTTGGATCGATGAACGTTCCTGGCTCATCTACGGCTTCGATCTGATCAGTGATGGCGCTTACTCAGGCTTCAGCATCCGCAACTCATGGACGAAAAAGGCGGAACTACACGGCCTGCCTCGCAAGATGATCCACGTGGAAATGGGCATCTGGAAAAATTCCAAGGTGTTCGTTGGAAGCAAGAACGAAGTTGGCACCAAAGATACTGAGCAGGGCTTGCGTCGCCTCGGCATTCGTTTCCGTCATTCCACTCTGCCGCGCGGGAAGATCATCGAGCGTTCGTTCGGTTCGTTGCAGGACTTGCTTCAGATGGATCGCGGCTATGTGGGCCGCAATCAAATGCTCGACAAGTACGAGCGAGTGCAGAAGCAACTCAAACTGGTGAGGGCCGGCCACGCTGAGCCGGAAGAATTCTTCTACGAGAAGCGTGAACTACTGAAGCGACTCGATCCGCTGGCGCAAGAGATCAACACGACGAGCAAGCACGGCAAGTATCACGGCGGCTTTTCGCCGCTGGAGGTTTATCAAAAATGCTTCACGTCGCCGCTCGTGAAAATCCCGGTGCAGTTCCGCCACGTGCTGGCGATGAACAAAGTTGAGACGACTGTCGGCCGGAACGGCGTCGCCTTCCGCTACGGTGCGCGCACGTTCCGGTACAAGAACAGTGTTGCACTCGGCCGGTTCAAGGGGCAGCGCGTGTGCGCCTGGTTCTCTCCTGAGAATCCCGACTTCTGCTCCGTCACGGATTTGAACGGCGAGCATCCGATCGTCGTTCCGATCGAGCCACTGGTCCCGACGGACGGCGCAACAAAGGATGAGCTGGCGCTCGCCTATCAATCGAACGCGAACTTTGATCGCTACTACAAAGATTTGCATCGCGCGATCCGCTCCGCGTTCCCGCCTGAGTTTGAACAACGCCGCTTCCGCGATGTCGTCGTTGACGCGCCAGCGATCGAGCTTGCCGAACAGATGCGCGACCAGACGGCCGCACTCGAAGCCAAACAAAGCTGCGAGCGCAAATCACGCAACCACGTGGCGCGCGTGCAGCAGAGCGGCCGCGCGATCGGCCGTAACCTGACGCCAGAAGTTGCCGCCCGCCCTGGTCTCGAAAAAGACATTCACGCGCTGCGGGAATTCTTGAGTGAACAACCGGATGATTCGATGGCCATCGATGCAGACGACTTCACCGCGACGACTGGAAAGAAAATCTATGTGCTCAACGCACCGCTGGCATCCGCGGTGACCGTCGAGACACTGCGAAAGCAATTCTTCGCAGTGTGGAAACGCGTCACGGAATCGAAGCCAGGTCTGAACCGTTACGCGATCACGGCGAAGCACCTCGGCTCGGCTGTGGCTGTGCCCGACATGACTGTGGAGCAGCTTCAAAAAATGCTGAGCGTCTTCAGCGCAATTCTTCGCGAGGCAAAGAACGGAGCAGCTCATGAGTAACACCCGATACGCGGAAGACGGCGCTCCGTTGCGGCAAGAGCGCTACTGCTCGTCCACCGAATACGAGCGCGGTCTGATGGCTAACCACGTCGCGAAGCGTTGTTCCGTTCTGGAAGATCCAAAAGATCGCGAACTGATCTGGTTTTTGCAGTTCATCTCTCGCGAGCGCGGGCTGCGCAAGTTCGCGGAGGAATTGCGCGCCGCGAACCCCGGCGAACTGGCGACGCGTTCGATGCTCGAATTCGGTACGCGCGGAAAGTACGACGCCGAACAGGTCCGCAAGGTGCGTCGAGAAATTCCCGGTGCGCACGATCGCTTTCTTCTGCGCGGTGAAAGCAACCAAGGCGAGCGAGCGGTGAAGCTGCGGGCGCTCGCGGAAGAATCGGGGCGCAACACTCACGCGAACGAGCAAGTCGATGCAACGGTCGCGAACCGGCCGGACACATACGAGGCCAGCAAGTTCGCGGCTGAATGTGAGCGAGGTGCTTCGGAACTCGAAACTTTACTGACAGAGCTTTGCCTCGATCCCGCGTGCGCGATCGTCTCGCCCTGGTATTTTCCGAATCTCATCACTGCGCTTCGCGACTACATGCTCGAATGGCAGCAGCAGCAAGTGGCGCGCGTGGTGATGACGGATATTGCGCAGCGCGTTTTCCGATCGCTTGATTATTCGGTTGCGGGACGATGCCTCACGCTCACTGAAGGGCTTGAAGGACTGGGAAAGAGTTGGGCTGCGCTTCACTGGTGTCTTCAACGGCCGGGGCGCGCGCGGTATGTCGCGACGCCGGCGACAGATGACGAATCCGGCTTCTACCGTGAAATAGCGCAGGCGATCGGCGTCAGCGTGGCGGGCAAGGCGCGAGAGATTCGCCAACGCATCGAGGACGCGCTCGTGAGCGGCGATCAGGTTTTGGTGTTTGATGAAGCGCACTGGCTCTTTGGCGTCAACTCCACGCGCGGTGGTTTGCCCAAGCGGATGCTTTGGGTGATCAGCGCGCTCGTGAACAAAGGTGTCCCGGTCGCATTCGTCGCGACGCCTCAGTTCGCCGCGAATCAGAAGTTCGTGAAGGAACACACGCGCTGGCGCGACGGCCAACTTACCGGACGCATCGATCATCACGAGCCTTTGCCCGAGTTGCTTTCGCAAGACGACCTCGCCGCGATCGTGCGCGCTCGCCTGGTCCAAGCTGACGCGAAGGCCGTGCGCGCCCTCGTCGCTTTCGCACGCACATCGGAGCGTTGCCTCGGCTCGCTGAATGCAGTCGTAAAGCGTGCCCACTTCATCGCACAACAAGCTGGCCGCGAGGTACCCGACCGCGCCGACATTCACGCCGCAATTGCGGAGCGATGCCCTGTTGCGGTCGTGCCGGCGCCAACGGATGACAAACGCACACACGTAGCGCCGCTGCCGCCCGATCGCAGCAAAGCTGCGCCGTTGCCGCAATCACCGCGCGGTGGTCGCATCAACACGCCAGAGCAAGAGGAGGCAGCAGCGTGAAACAATCCACGGACTTCCCTGATCGCACGCACGAGCTTCGCGAGACATTTGCGACCTTCCGGCGCGAACCGGAATTCATCGAGTGGCTGCCTGTAGTTGATCAGCTGGAGGCAATCACAATGGAGATGTACGCACTCCTTGTAGCCATCGATCAGCGTCAGGAAGCTCAAGCATCGCAGCCTTCATGCGAATGCTTTCGCGCAATCCAACAGGCATTCGACTTAAAGCTGTCGCGCCTTGTGATCGCGGAGGTCGAAAAGCTTCTAGCTATTGCGCCCGACGTTTTCCGAGGTCCGCTGTGTGAATGCTGCATGAGCTTGCTTCCCATAATCGAAGAGTGGGGCACGCTCCAGCAGCTTAACGCGTTGTGCGCCGCGTCTCCCACTGCCGCAACTTTCTTCGCAACTCAACCTGAAAAGCCAAAGCATCAATGAACACAACCACATTCGATATTCTACATCCCATACGAGAGGTGAAGCTCTCGAAACGATCTATCACCGTGCGCGAACTTCCTTGGAAAGAGCAGAAGCTCGCCGTTGATAAGATCACAAAGCAGATCACGGCCATCGCGCGGCCTGGCGCGAGCGCGTCCGCTGAGAAGCCAGCAGTTTCGTTTGAGGCGATCTTTGCTGCCATCAATCAATCCGCTGAATTGATTGAGTGGTTGCTGCTCAAGTCCACCGATCTAGCGCAGGAAGAAATCGACAATCTGACTCCGACTGAACTGTTCGCAGTATTGGAGCAGGTCATTGACTTGAACGTCGGCGTACATATTACCGGCGCAAAAAAAATCTTCGGCCGCATTGGGACACCCAGCGACAACAGCGCGGCCGTGAAGACCCCGACGATTCCATCGGCGTCGCAATCGATTTCCTGACGTGGCAGGGACACTCCTCTGAATCGATCGAACAAATGACACTGCGGCAACTCCAGTACTACGTGGGCAAAGCCAACGATCGGCTTGCAGCGATGTACTCTGATCGCGGTGGCAAAGGCAAAACCGGCAACCCCTTCACCTGATATGCCCGACGTAAAACTCACGTTCACCGCCGAGACGAATGCAGCTGCTCTAGCGGTTCAGAACTTCGCTCGCAATGTTGAATCGAGCGTGCAGCAGCTCGGCTCCGCGATGCTCGCCGCGTTATCAGCGCGCGCTATCACGGCATTCATCGGCAGGATGGCTGAGGCGACCGACGCGGCCGGCAAGACTGCCGAGAAAGTCGGCGTGAGCGTCGAGGAGTTCTCGAAGCTCTCGGCCGCGATGCGCATGGAGAATGTCGAGGCTGGCAAGTTCATTTCCATTTCCCGCGAGTTGCTGAACTGGATGAAGGACAACGGCCAGGCGGGGAGATCGTTCACGGAGGTGCTGCTTGAACAGGCGGACGCGATCGCTTCGATAGAAAGCCCTGCCCTGCGCGCTGCGAAGGCGACGGAGGTATTCGGGCGGCTCAACGGTCTGGACATGATTCCGTTGCTTTCGCAGGGCTCGGAAAAGTTGCGCGAACGTATCGAAGCGATGGAGCGCATCGGCGTCGTGACTGAGGAGCAAGCACGGCTGTCGAACGAGTATTCCGATGCTTTGTTCTTACTGGGCGAGGCTAATCAATCGCTCGGCCGTGCGCTCGCGGTGTCGCTCATGCCATCACTGACAGCCATCACGAACGGACTCACGCAGTCGGTCGCAGCGCTGAGTCGCTTCGTCAACGAATCAACGGCCGCCCAGAAAGCAGTCGAGGCACTGACTGTAGCCATCACGGCCCTTGCGACGGCCGTTGCAACGAAGGCGATCGCGAGTTTCGCCGGCTTCGCCGCAATCGGAACGAAAGCATCGAGTGCCCTGTTCGTGTTGGGAGCAGCAATCACAGGTTGGAAGATCGGTGAAGCGGTCGGCGAGATCGAACTATTCGGCATCACAATTAACAACCGGGTCACTGCAACGATCCTTGCCGCGACACTCGCCTGGGAAAAGTTCAAGCAGTCGTTTGGTACGGGAGACATCGGCAAGATCGCCGGGCTTGAAAAGGAGCTCGCGAAACTGCTCTTCAAAACTGCTGAAGCGGTCCAGCGCAAACCGGTGGCCACCAAAGACACCCGCTTGACGGTGGAAGAGATGGAGAAGGAGCGGAAAGAAATCGATGAGCAGATGCAGTTCATTGAGATTCAGGAGGAGTCATTCAAGGTCAGCCTACAGGAACGCGGCGGCATTCCCACGCGTGATGACATTGCGCAACTGCGCGACTACAACGAACAACTCCAGACGCTCGTTAACCGGCGCACTGATCTGATTTACAAGACGACGATTACCGACAAGGAGGCGCGGCCGTTTGTTGACAAGGACATGGCGGACAAAAACGAGCTGCGCGAAAACGCACTCGGCATCAGTGACCCGAACAGCTTCACAGAACAATTCTCGAAAGCGTTCGA